>CAMBZO010000066.1 GCA_945872195.1 Akkermansia muciniphila
GCCTCGCCCAGCAGCGGTGCGCCGCCGCTGCGACCGCCGGTGATGTTGCTGACGATTTGGTTCAGACGGTTCTGAAATTGCGACTGCTGGGTGCCCGGCTGGGCCGCGCCGGGGATGCCGGGGTTCACGCCGCCCGGCTGCGTCCCGAAGGGCGACCCCGTCGCACCGCCCATGCCGGGGATTCCGGTGTTGCCGCCGAACGGCGAGGTGGTGCCCGTCCGCCGGGTGGTGGAAGCGCCGCCGCCGGTGCGACTCCCGGTGGCGCCGCCAGCCGAGGGCCCGGACGCGGTGAAGCTGCCCAACACCTGCGCCACGTCCGCCGCGAGGGCGTAGTTGACCGGGATCACCTTGAACTCCTCGTCGCTTGGCACGGCCACATCAATCTTCGCCAGCACCTCCATCATGCGCTTGATGTTGATGGCGTTGTCGCGGAGCACGATCACCCCAGTCGCATCAATCGGCAGGATGCCGCCGGGCAGCTTCGCGAAAGGCTGGATCGCCGCGATGATCTCGCTAGGCTTGGCGTTGGTGACTTGAATGATCTTCGTGATGTATTGGCTGGCCTCGGGCAACTCGCCGACCAAGTTCGTGTTGAACGCCGCGCCTTCTTGCAGCGCGGCGGCCATGGGAACGACGGTGAGGAACTTCTCGCCCGTCGCGATGACGGCGATCTGGTTCAGCGCCAGCAGGCTGTCAATCGCCTGCAAGAACTCCCGCTCGGTCAGCGGCGTCTTGGTGTTCAAGGTCAGCTTGACCTGATCGAAATTGACCGCTGGCGAACGCAGCACCGTGCGCCCCGTCACCTCGGCATACAGCTCCATCACCTGTTCGAGCGGCTGGTTCAGCAAGCGCGTGAGGGTCGGGTCGAGCGTCCGCTCGCCGGCGGGATTGAGCACGAGGTCCGTGGGCGCGCGGTTGGCGAGTGCGCCCATCGCATTCGTCCCTGTGGCGGCAGGGCCACCGGGCAGGACAACGACGTTCGCGGCGGGCGAAGCCGTTGCAGGCGTGGTTGGCCCCACCCGCGGCACGGCATTGGTCGCGGCACCGGCAGGTGATTTGCCGGCGGGGGGTGCGGGGGCCGGGACTTGTGCGCACAGCACAGTCGCCACGACGGTGAGAAGGAGGATCGCCAGGTTAGTTTTCATGGGCGTTTTGGATTTGGGGGCTGCTTGCTTGCTGGCGCGGTCTTCTGGTAGCTCGCGGCCATCGTCAGCTCGCCCATCAGTTTCATCTGCGTTGCGTCGGGTTTCACCGTCAGGTCACGGATGCGGATGGTGGAATTGTTCTCGCCCAGCGAGACCATGAACTTGAGCAACTCGGCGTCGCCGGTGTTCTGAAAGCTGACCCGGAGCGAGTGTTCCTCGAAGTAGCCATCGGCGCTGGGCGTGCCTGCGGTGCTGGGGCTCCACGAGCTGACGTTGATCCCGGCACCCCGCGCCTTGGGCTCGACGATGCGCATGAGCGCCAGCGCGATCTCGGCCGACGCATGCTGCGCACCGCCGGTGTCCTTGAGCGTCTCCTCCTTCTTCTGGAGCTGCGGGAGCTGGTCCACTTCCTTTTGGAAATTCGCGAGCGTCGTCTGGGCTTTTTTGATCGCGAGCTGCGCTTTGTTCCAGCCCTTGAACTGCGGCCAGACGAACATCGCGTTGACCACGATGAAGAGCACCAGCGCCGCGCCCACGACGATGCGTCGCTCCAGCGCGCCGAGGTTCAATTTGTCGAAGAGGCTCTTCATTCGATTTCAGGGCCGCGCAGTTCGCAGCTCAAGGTCCAGTTGAATTGGCTCGCCACCGCGCCGCTGCCCTGCGAGCTGGGCGCGCTGACGGACTTGAAAAGGGGCACGCCGTTGAGCATGGAGGTCTGCAACGCCGCGCTGTAGTCCGTGAGCTTGCTGATCTGATCCGCCGGCACCAGTCCACGCAGGGAAACGCGCTTGCCCCGTTGGAAGGCGTAGTCCGTGAGCACCATGCCTTCCGGCAATTTCGCGGAGACGGCTTTGAGGCTCTCGATGGCGGCGTATTTCAGCGCAATTTGCTCCTTCAAAACTTGGATGCGCGCCCGGGTGACGAGCGCGTTCGTGTAGGAACCGGCGAGGCCGGCCACGCGTCCCTCCTCTTCGCGCTGCTGCGTCTCCGCCTGCCAGAGCAGCGCGAAGAAAACCGCCACGCCGAGGACATACACCGCCACCAGCGCGCCCAGCCCGCGCATCCACACGCTGTCCACGAACTGCTGCCGGTAGCGCGTGGTGAACTCCGCCGGGAGCAGATTCGCCAAGCTCTCACCGCGCGCGGCGCGCTGTGCGGAAAGGGTGGCGAGCGCGACGGGTTCGCAAGGTTTCGTCACCTCCACCGCGCTGTCGGACAGGTCGCGCAAGACCTGCAGCCAAACGTCCTGATCCTCTGGCGCGGACACGAGCCGGAAGCGCGGCGCGCTGGTGAGCCAGCCTTCGAGCTCGCCGGCCCATGCGGACTTCGTCAGCACCTCGCCGAGTTCACGCTGCCAGTGTTCCGGCGCGGTGAGCTTCACCAGCGTGAGGCTGCGCAACTCGCCGCCATACCACCACGCGACGAGGCAAGAGTGAGCATCTGCACCGCTGCCGGGATAAACCCACGCACCGTCACCCTCGACCTTTGTCGCGAGGACTTGGTGCAATAGCGGCGCCTCCAGCCGGTCGGCGAGAAAACCACGGCCTTCCAGCGTCCCGAGGAATTTCTCCACCTCGTGCCGCGGCGCGATGAGCACGATGACCGTCTGCATCTCGCTGGGCACCGTGGTGCGCGTGGGCACCGGCTCGACGGTCCACACAATCTGCGCGACCGGCAGCGGGGAAACCTTCTCCAGCGCCAGCTCCACCATCGCGAGCAGTTCGGTGCGGTCGCACTTGGGAAACTGCGTAACACGCAGAAACACGCTGCCCGCTGGGAGCCACGCGAGGTTCAGCCGGCTGCTGAAGAGCGCCCGCCAGTCCTTCGCGACGTGCCGGTCCGGCAGCACATCGCCGGGCAAGCCGGAGAACTCCTCGTCCAGCTCGGCCTTGCCATCGCCCGCGATGTCGAAGTGCCACAACCGTCGCCGGTCGGCGGCGAGGTCGAGGACGTTGCAAGCGTTGGGGGGCGAGGGCTTCACGACTTCGTCAAAAACAGCGTCCCTGTATCTTCCATGAGGGACTTCAGGTGTTCCTCGGTTTGGGTCACGCGCAGGACTTCCTCGATGGTCGTGATGCCGGTCTTAACTTTCTTCCAGCCGTCCGTGCGCAGCGTCCGCATGCCATCGGCTTGCGCGCGCTGGGCGATGGCCGAGGCGGGCGCGCGGTTCATGATGAGCGGCCGCAGCGCCTCGGTGACGAGGAGCAGTTCGTGGATGCCCTGCCGGCCTTGATAGCCAAGCAGTCGGCACTCCTCGCAGCCGGTGCCACGCATGAACTTCGTCGTCGCCACTTCGTCCGCCGGGAAACCAATGCGCGTGAGATAGTCGCGCTCGACCACCTGCTCGGTCTTGCACGCCGGGCAGATGGTGCGGACGAGACGTTGCGCCATGATGGCCTCGACGGACGACGCCACAAGGAACGGCTCGATGCCCATGTCAATCAAGCGCGTGAAGGCGCTGGGCGCGTCGTTCGTGTGCAGCGTGCTGAAAACCAAGTGGCCGGTCAGCGCGGCGCGGATGGCGATCTCCGCCGTCTCCTGGTCGCGGATTTCGCCGACCATCACCACGTTCGGGTCCTGGCGGAGGATGTGGCGCAGACCCATCGCAAAGGTCAGCCCGATGTCGGAGCGCACGGCGATTTGGTTGATGCCCTTGAGCTCGTATTCCACCGGCTCCTCGATGGTGATGATGCGCTTGTGGACGGAGTTGATGGAGCTGAGGAAGGCGTAGAGCGTGGTGGACTTGCCCGAGCCGGTCGGCCCGGTGACGAGCATGATGCCGTGCGGCTTGTAGATGATGTCGCGGATCGCGATCTCCTCGGTGGGCGTGAAGCCGAGTTTGTCCAGGCTGAGGAAAATCTTCCCGCGCAGCAGCAGGCGCAGCGAAACGCTTTCGCCATAAACCGTCGGCACGGTGGAGACGCGGATGTCGATTTCCTCGCCCTTGATGCGGACGTTGATGCGGCCGTCCTGCGGCAGGCGCTTCTCGGAGATGTTCATCCCCGACATGACCTTGATGCGCGAGATGATGGCGGCCTGGAAGCGCTTGAGCTGCGGCGGCAGCGGAATCTGGTGCAGGATGCCGTCAATGCGGTTGCGGATGCGCAACTCGTCCTCCGCTGGCTCGAAGTGGATGTCCGTCGCGCGGGCCTTGAATGCCTCCCAGACGATCTGGTTGACGAACTTGATGACGCTGGCCTCCTGGTCGCCCTCGGTGATTTCCTTGTCGTTCGCCAACTCGAGTTCCATCGGCTCGTTCTCGGACATCTCGTCGAGCGTCTCGGCGCCGACGCCGTAATACTTCTTGAGCGTCTTCTCGACCTCCGCGCGCGGCGCAAGGGCGAACCGCACGGGACAGTGGGCATCGAACTGCACCGCGTTGAGCAGTGCGGTGTCGAAGGGGTTGCTCACGACCACGGTCAGGACGCCGTCGGCGAAGCTGGTGGGCATGACGCCGTGCTGGAAGGCAACCTTCGTGGAGATGCGCACGCGGGCTTCGACGGGGATGTCGAGCAGCTTGAGGTTGAGAAACGGCCACTCGAGCGCCGCCGCCAGCTTGTCCAGAAATTGCTCCTCGCTCAGGCCCGACTCGCGCGCCATGAAGGCGATGAGCGACTCCTGCGAACCGCCATCCACCGCCACGCGCCAGAGCTTGGACCACGCGTCAAACTGCTCGGGCGTCGCCAGCGCGGCGCGGGCAAAGACATTCTTGATGGAGACAAAGGCCATTTAACGACAGCGACTTGAACGGCGAGCGTAGGGAATAGTTGCGGACGGGGCAAAGGATTTGGCTTCAGGGGAAGGGTGTAGGCGAGGCGGCGGGGCAATTCCCGATAGGGTGGAACTCCGGCGAACCCCATTTGCCCACGCAGTAGGCGCGAGCGTAGATCAAGATGCGGTTCGACGGAGCGTCACCCTACCGGACGATGACGACTTCGCCACGGACGACTTTGGCCTGCTGCTTGGAATAGTCGGAGAGGATTTCTAACGCCTCGCGGAGATAGGCATCAATGACAGCCTTGCCGGCGTCAGTCGTATCCTCCGGTTCGTCACCGTCCTCTGGAGGTTTGACTTCTTTCTTTGCCGGCGGCGCAGCCTTGGACTTGGGCTCAGCATTCTTGGTCGTCACAGGGGTTGGCTTCGGCGGTTGGATGGCGAGGAGCGGCTGATTCTTGTCCACCGTCTCGGTCTTCAGGAGGAATACCTTGTCGGCGGCGGGCGGGCGCGCGTCGCGCTCCTTCTTCCGGGCCTCGGCGCGGGCCTCGGCGTCCTGCTTTTCCTTCAGGCGCTGGGCTTCGTTCAGAGAAATGGTCTTGTCCGCGCGCTGCTTCTTCACGAGCTCGATATCCTCGCGGACGTAGGCGAAGTCCTGATCCTTCGTGATGCGGGCGGTCGAGTTCTTGCGCAGCTCGTCGAGGCCGCCGTTGACGCGGTCGGCGCGTTGATATTTGGCGGCGGGAATGTTGTCCGCTTCCAGCACGTTGGGCAGGAAGGCCTCGCCGGTTTCCAGGTAGTCGAGGACGTTGGGCAGGATGACGTCGGGCGTGACGCCGTGCTTCTGCGTGGTGCCGCCGGCGATGCGGTAGAACTTCGAGATGGTGAACTTGAGTTCGCCGGGGTCTGCGACCTGCCGCGTGCCCATGAAGTTCGCCAGCGGGTAGAGGGTCTGGACGGTGCCCTTGCCGTGCGTGGCCAGGTCGCCGACGATCAACGCGCGTCCGTAGTCCTGCAACGCGGCGGCGACAATCTCCGACGCCGAGGCGCTGTGATGGCCCACGAGCACCATCAACGGGCCGTCATAGGTCACGCGCCCATCCTCGTCCTCGAGCACCTCGATTTGCTTGGGCTGCCGCACTTGGACGACGGGGCCTTTCTTGATGAAGAGGCCGGTCAGCTCGACCGCTTCGTTCAGCAAGCCGCCGCCGTTGCGTCGCAGGTCGAGAATCACACCGGCGACTTTTTCCTTCTGGAGCCGGAGGAGGAGCTTCTCCACGTCGGCGGCGCATTTCTTGTAGAACTGCGGCAGCTCAATCACGCCGAGCCGCTGCGCCTTCCCGTCAGCGGTGAGGTGGTCAATGACGCGGGCGTAGGCGTATTGCTCCGTGAGCTTGATCTCGTCGCGGACGATGCGAATGACCTTTCTCTCGGATTCGCTGACGGCGTCCGCCGGGATGATGGTGAGCCGAACCTCGGTGCCCTTCTTGCCGCGGATCATGCCCACGACTTCATTGAGCCGCATGTCGAGGCAATCCACGGGTTCTGCGTCGCCCTGGGCCACGGCGACGATCTTGTCCTTGGGCTTGAACTGCTTGCTGAGTTCGGCGGGGCCGCCGGGGGTGAGGTTGACGATCTCTGTGTAGCCCTCGTCGTTCTGCCGGAGCTGCGCGCCGATGCCGTTGAGCTTCAGATCCACGTTGTGGATGGCGAAGTTCTTCGCGTCCGCCGGGGCCATGTAGCCAGAGTGCGGGTCGAAGGCCTGCCCAAGCGCTGACAGATAGACTTGCAGCGTGTCGCTGGCGTCGAACTGCTTCATATTCTTTTGCAGGCGGGCGTAGCGCTTGATGATTTTCTCCGCTGTCTTCTCCGCCGTCTCATCGGTGAGCCTGCCATTGAGCAGTTCGAACTTCATGCGTTGCCGCCAAATCTCGGCGGACTCCGCCTCGTCCTTCGGCCAAGGCAGCTTGTTGCGCTGCGTGGAGAACCTCTCGTCCAGTCTGAAATCGTGCTGCGCCTTGAGCAGGCCCGGCAGGCGCGTGACGCAAACATCGAGCCGTTTGAGGTAGCGGTCGAAGATTTCGTAAGCCGGATCGGCATCTCCGCTGTTCGTCAGGTTGTCGAGCTTCTTGCCGTGCTTGGCCGTGAACTCGTCCACGTCGGTCTGGAGGAAAATCATGTGATTATAGTCCAGCGCGTCGAGGTAGTTTCTCAGGTGCATCTCCGAGATCGCGTCGTCCATCCGCGTGCCCTTGTAATGCGCGCGGTCGAGCAGGGTGCCGACAGCCTTGGCGATGCGTCCCGACTGCTCGCGCGTGAACTCGATGGCCCGCACGGTGCAGCACAGGAAGGCCGCCGCCAGAGCCACGGATAGGATTCGTTTCATAAGGTATTGCTGCCAGACTGCGCCCGTCGGCGGGTCGGAATCAACCGAGAAGTCCGGCGAATCCCGCGAGCTGACGGCCAGGATGATGGACTGGCAAGGCGGGGGATTGTTCAAAACGGCGCGGTCGTGGCAGTCGTCCGCCACTTGGCGGGGCGGGGACGGGCTTCGCAGCGCGGCTGATTACAAATCCACCCACTGCCGCGTCTCGGCGGACTTCAACGCCGCGTCGGTCACGTCCTGCATCCGCGCGCCGTCGTGGAACGTCACGCTGCACGGGCGCTGCTCGCGGATCGCGTTCACGAACTCCACCGCCTGATCGTAGCGGAAGCTCACGAGCGGATCGCCCACGCCCGGATCACGCGGCGAGCCGGGCCAGGTGTGAAACTCCTTTGGGATGGGCAACGCCTTGAGGCCGGGCCCGCCGACCTTGCCGAACTGAAGTTCATTCCAGCAGCCCGTCGTGAAGCTGAAGCTGCCCTCACTGCCGTTCAGCTCCACCCGATCGGGGCTGCGCCAGCTCTCGTTCGTGCCGCTCGCGAGCTTCGAGCTTTCCAGCACACCGCTCGCGCCGCACTGGAACTCGGAGAGAATGGCCACCCAGTCATCCGTGTCGTTCGGTGCGCCACCACGAATGGGAGTGAGAGTCTTCAAGTTCGCCACCAGCCGCGTCATCGGGCCGATGAGATGGTGCGCGAAGTCAATCCGGTGCGAGAGCATATCCCCAATCTCGCCCGTGCCCGCGAGCCGCTTCTGCTGCCGCCAGCCGACGTTGCGCGTGCCCCAGTCCTGCAAGCGGCACGAGCGATAGTGATACGCGCGGCCGAGGTCACCCTGATCCACGAGGTGTTTCAGGTAACGCATCGCCGGCACGAAGCGGTAGGTGAACGCGGTCATGTGGCGGACGTTCGCCTGCTCGGCGGCGTCGGCCATCGCGTGCGCGTCGGCGGCGTTGAGCGCGAGCGGCTTCTCGCTGAGAACGTGTTTGCCCGCACGCGCGGCGGCGATGGCCACCGGCGGATGAAAGGCATTCGGCGTCGCGATGATCAACGCATGGACATCGTCGCGGCTCACGATGTCCTCCCACCGCGTCGAGACGACCGGTGCCCCGGTCTGCTGGCGCGCAGCTTCGAGCGTGGCGGGGTTGGCGTCGCAGAGCGCGTGGACTTTTACGTCCTTGCACAGCGCGAGGCCGGGCAGATGGTTTTGCAAAGTGATGCCGCCGGTGCCGATGATGGCGAAGTTGAGTGTGCTCATGCGAAAAGCGGGCGCGAGTATGGTGGGCGACGCCGCAAAGGCAAGCGGAGCGCGGCGTGAACGCCGCGCCCCGCTACATCGCCAGCCTCGGAGGCTCGGAGGCTTTGCCAGGCGCTTCGCCGAGGCCGGTGGCGTGGCGGAGATGCGTAGCCAGCCAGAGCCGTTCGACTTCGGTCAGGTTGCTGAAAAAGCCATACCTCTCGCCGTTCGTGTCGTAGACCTCAAGTTCCCGCACCGCCACGCCATTTACTTCTACCCCACTTGCGCCGACCCCGATGGTGGAGAGTTGGCCGACGTCGCGCTTGAAGGTTTCGCTCCCGAAGAATGACTGCTGGACGATGATGAGCTCACCGCGCGAGGCGCGGAGGCTTGCCTTGCGCCGCATCCGGCTCACCGCACCGACCAGCGGGGCGAAGCCAATGAGTCCAAGCACACCGAAGAACTCTGCGGGGATGCCTTTGGTGTCGATCCCGTGCCGCTTCTGAGTTTCCGGGCCACCCGTAATCCCCCAGCCGATGATACCGGTGAGTCCCAGCCAAAGGACGGCGAAGGCCAACGAGGAGCGCACCCTCTGCGGCGGCACGACGGCCACGATGCCGCCCGCCTGTTCCTTAATGCGCAGTGTCGTCCCGGCGGGCGGGTCGAATTGATCCCCATGCACGACCACCCTCGTGCCCAGTCCACCCACATCACCGGGCCGGAGATCAGTCCTCGGCCGATAGTAGACCTCCTCTTCGTCGGTGGCCATCGGCAGCGGGGCCGCGCCGGTCTGCTCCGCGAGGTCGGCGGCGAGCCGCGCAGCCAGGGCTTTCGTCCAGACGCGGGGATAACCCACCACGATGAAGCGCGGTTCGGCGGTGCCGACTTCGGCTTTCAGCACGACGATATCGCGCTTGGGGCCAGACTTCTCCGGCTGGCCATGGTTAAGCACGGTGTCCGAGTTCAGCGTGAAACGTCGGATGTCCTTAGTCGGGATGCGCCGCGTCCACCGGAACGGCCCGACACGTTCGCGCGCGACCAGTTCAGCGCGCCAGAGTTCAATTTCGCAACGCCCGTAAAGTGCGACGACACCAAGCGCGACGATGCCCAACCCGATGGCGAGAAATGGCAAGCCGACGAGCGCAGAGACTATGTTCCCAGTTACCGGGGTGGCCTTGATTGACACGCCCGACACCCCGAAAATCCAAAACAGCGCGAACCCGACCT
>CAMBZO010000067.1 GCA_945872195.1 Akkermansia muciniphila
GTGCTGCGCGAGGTAGTGCAGCGCCGCGCCCGCCGCGCCGGTGGCGGCGGTGCGGCCCTTCAAACCGAAGCCGTCCAGCGCCGCGACCTTGAAGTGCTCGCGCACGGTGAAGACCGCCGTCTCGGGCGCGAAGACCCAGTCGTCGTGGCCGATGAGGATGCCGGGCGCGCCTTGCAGCAGCGTGCGGAGCGACGCGGCTTCGCCGGGGTAAATGGTCTCCGCCGGACGCAGGCGCTCCAGCTCGGTGAGGAGCTCGGCGTCGCTCTCGGTCTCGGTCGCGCGGAAGTCGCCGGTGGTTAAATCCACGACCGCGATGCCGGTCGTCTTGCCGGCGGGATACACGGCGGCGAGGAAGTTGTTCCGCTCCGCCGCGAGCAGGCGTTCATCGAAGTGCGTGCCGGGCGAGAGGATTTGCGTGACTTCGCGTTTGACGAGCTGGCCGGGGCGCGCCTCCTCGACCTGATCGCACACAGCGACTTTGCGGCCCGCGCGGAGGATGCGCGAGACGTAGCTGTTGAACGCGTGGTGCGGGATGCCGCACATCGGGATCGTGCCGCGCTTGGTGAGCGAGATGTTCAGGAGCTGTGCGCCAGTGACGGCATCGTCGAAAAACATTTCGTAGAAGTCGCCGAGGCGGAAGAGCAGCAGCGCGTCCTTGGGCAGCTCGCTTTTCACGCGGCGATACTGCGCCATCATGGGCGTGAGTTGTGGTTCAGGAGCGTCGGTGGACATCGCGCGCGTGACGATACCGGCAAAAAAAAATCGCGCGAAGTGAAAGTTTGTCGTGACGTGATGGGGGTGAATCCGTTAATTCAACGACATAAACCGCGACCACAACATGTGCAAAAAACTTTTTGGGACGGATTACAACGCGCGTCGGCGCGCGTCGAAAGGGGGTGAGTGACAAATGGCAGCCAAGAAAAAAGCAGCTAAGAAAACAGCAAAGAAGAAGTAGTCACTCCTCGCAATTCAAAACAGCTCCGCTGGGCGCAAGCCCGACGGGGCTGTTCTTCTTTTCGGAGGGCGATGGCCATGCCATCGCCTGCGAGTTGCCACATCAATGCAGGCTCACGCCGGCTCCTGCTGGCTGATGCAGTGGAAGCTTCCGAGGCCCCAGATGAGTTCTGTCGAGTCAATGCCCACGACGCGATGCAGCGGGAACTCGCGCTGCAAAATGTCCAGCGCGCGTCGGTCATTGGCTTGCCGGTAGGTAGGCGTGAGCACGAGGCCGTTTGCGATGTAGAAGTTCGCGTAGCTCGCGGGCAGGCGCTGGCCGTCGTATTCCACACGGCCGGGCATGGGCAACTCGACTACGCGCAAGGGCTGGCCGTCCTGATCCTTCATCGTGCGGAGACGGCGGAGGTTCTCTTGGAGCAAGCCGAAGTTTTCATCCGCCGAGTCTTCCTCCACCACCGTCACGACAGTCGTGGGGCTGACGAAACGCGTAAGGTCGTCAATGTGGCCGTCCGTGTCGTCGCCCACGATGCCATCGCCGAGCCAGAGGATGTGAGTGACGCCGAGGAAGTCTTTGAGATGCTGCTCGATTTGCGCTCGGGTGAGGTGCGGGTTGCGGTTGGGATTGAGGAGGCATGCCTCGGTGGTGAGCAAGGTTCCGCAGCCGTTCACTTCAAGGGAGCCGCCTTCCATCACGATGCCGGGAGAGAAGAGCGGGAGTCCGCGCAACTTCGCGACGTGCTGCGGGACGGCGTCGTCGAGGTCGAAGGGCGGATACTTGTTGCCCCACGCGTTGTAGCCCCAGTCCACGATCGCGCGCTCGTGCTGACCGTCGCGCTCGCGTGTGAGGAAGATGGGGCCGTGGTCGCGACACCACGGCTCGTAGGCGGGGAAGTGGTGGAAGCGCACGCGGTCGAGCGGGACATTGCGGTCAGTGAGCAGGCCACGGACCCAAGCCTCCTTCTCGGCGTTCCAGACGTTGATGTTCACCTCCTCGACGGTGACCAAGTGACGGATGAACTCGGCATAGACATCCGGCACGGAGTCGTATTTGTCCGGGAAGCTGATGCCCTCGGGTCGCGGCCAGGTGAGCCACGTGGAAACATGCGTCGCCCACTCGGCGGGCATGTGGTAGCCGAGGCCTGTCGGCGTGGCGGCAGATTCGTGAGCCATTGTGCGGCGAGCGTAGCGAGACGGCGCGCCGAAGGGCAACTCCAGTGTCCGCTTGAGGTCGCGCGGTCCAAATCCAAGCCCCGTCACCAAGCGCGCGTTGGCAATTCTCCGAAAAGCTCCGCCCATTTCTGTGCGCCAAAACCGGACCTCCTCGCGCCGCCCTGCTCGGCACCGTCACCGCGTATCGCTGCAAGAGCGACCTCGGCGGCTCGTCCTTCGCGCATGACCGCGAGCCTTCTTTCTCACGCCCGCTCCAACCCGCGCAGCGTGCCCTTGCCCGTGCTGAACTGGTCGGTCTCGATGCCGAGGCGCTGGAGCATGGAGACGTAGAGATTCGTCAGCGGGTAGTTATTCTCTTTGTTGAAGGCGAGGTGCTGGCCGTGCTTGAAGCCGCCGCCGGCGAGTAGCACCGGGAGGTTCACGTTCGAGTGCGAGTTCGCGCTGCCCATCGGCGTGCCGTAGAGAATCATCGTGCGGTCGAGCAGGTTTTGGTTCTCCTCCTTCGTCCCAGCGAGCGCGCTGAGAAAACCGTTCAAGGCGTCGAACTGCTTCTCCTCGTGCCCGCGCAATTCGGCGAGCGCCTCGGGCCGGTTGCCGTGGTGCGTGATGTTGTGGATGACGGTGGTGTCAATGAAGAGCGAGACAAGCCGAGTGGAATCGGTCTCGAGCGCGAGCTTCATCACCTCGAACATCAGGCGCGTCTTGGCGACGAACTCCTTGCCGTCATCAATGTCCTCGGGGGCCTTCGCGGTCACGACGGGCTTGGGCTTGTATTCCCATTCCTCGGAGCTGTGCAGGCGCTGCTCGAGGTCGCGGACGGAGGTGTAATACTGGTCCATGCGCGACTGGTCGGCCTTCGAGAGCGAGCGGTTGAGGCGCTTGGACTGGTCGCCGACGAAGTCCAGCAGGCTGCGGCCCTGCTTGATGGCCTCGACGTTGGCGGCGACTTCCTTGGGGTTGCCTTGGATGAAGAGTTTTTGGAACAGCTTCTTCGGGCTTTTCTCCGCCGGGATGGGCGCGCCGCTGCGGGTGTAGCTGAGGGTGGAACCTTCGTTGCTCATCGCGAGCACGAGCGAAGGGTAGCGCGTGTGGTTGCCGACGCGCTCGGCGGCGAATTGGTCGAGGGAAATCCAGTTACGGAAGCCGCCGCGCTCCGGATGCGGCGTGCCGGTGAGGAAGCATTTCTCCGCCGCGTGCGCGCCGGTCACGCCGGGATGGCTCGTGCCGGAGAGGACGGTCATCTGCTGCTTGTGCGCGGCGAGGCGCTCCAGATAAGGGCTGGGGGCGTAGTCCTTACCGGCTTTCTCGGGGAAGAAAAACTGCGGGAGGATGCCCATGTTCGTCTCGATACACACCATCCGGCGCGGCGGAGCCTTGCTGGCGTCGGCCCCGAACGCGGGCCGCATGGCGTCGAGGAAGGGCAACGTCAGCGCGACGCCGGTGCCGCGCAGGAAGGTGCGGCGAGACAAGGCAGAGCGGGTAGTGACGTAGGGCGAGTTCATCGTGGCGTTCGGTTCGTTGTTTAAGCCTAAGGCCAGACGATGCGCGCACAACGGTCTTCATCGGTGCCTCACCGCTTGCTGAACAGAACGCTGAGGGTTCACCAAAGCCCCCTCAACCCCGGCCCTCGCCCCCGGTAGGGGCTTCAACTGCAGGGCGCGCTCATGAAGGGGGACAAGAGTGTCCGCTTTACGGCGCAGCGTCCGTCACTTGGCCTTCGGCGCGGGATGGGCCACCAAGTTGGCGAGCGTCCGCTTCAGTTGCTCGTTCGCCGCCGCATCGGCGGGCAAAGCCTTGGCCTGTAACGCGGGCAGCAGCTTTTCCCACACGAGGTCCAACTGGCCTTGCATATTGCCGGTCTGCGCGGTGATGGCCACGACAGCGTCGTGATCGGGCAGGACGAGGCAAATCTGGCCGTCGCGGCCGTCGCCCCGGAAGGCGTTGTGCTGGCAGCGCCAAAATTGGAAGCCGTAGCCCTGCCGCCAGTCGGGATTCTTACCGCTCGGTGCCTTGTCGTTCTCCACCTGCTTGGTGGTGGCAGCCTCAACCCACTTCGCGGGCAGCAACTGCCGGCCGTTCCATTTGCCCTTCTGCAAGTAGAGTTGGCCGAACTTCGCGATGTCCTCGGTGCGGATGCTCAGGCCGTAGCCACCGAGCGAATAGCCTTCCGCACTCGTGGCCCACGCGGCGCGCTCGATGCCGAGCGGCTCGAACAGCCGCGGCTGCAAGAACTCCAGCACGGTCTTCCCGGTGGCCTTGGTCACAATGGCCGAGAGCATGTAGCTGCCCGGCGTATTGTAGCGGAAGTAAGTGCCGGGCTTGTGCGCGACGGGATGAGCGAGGAACTCCCGCACGGACGGCCCGGTCTCGAAGCTGAACTTCGGCTCGGTGTCGTGCCCGCCGCTCATGGAGAGCAAGTCGCGCACGCGCATGGCCTTGAGGTGCTCGGAGGGATTGGCCGGCGCTTCTTTGGCGAAAAACTTCAACACCGGGTCTTCGAGGTTGAGCTTCCCCTCCGCGACGGCGAGCCCGACGGCGGTCGCATCAAAACTCTTGCTGAGCGACCACATCACGTGCGGCTTGTCGGCAGACTCGGGCTTCCACCATCCCTCGGCAATCACCTGCCCATGCCGCACCAGCATGAAGCTGTGCATCGTGTGAATCGCCTTGTCCGCCGCCTCGACGAAGTCGCGGATGGCCGCCGAGGAAATGCCCTGTGCCTCCGGGGTGCTGCGCGGCAGCGACTGGCTCGCGGCAGGGGCGTGAAGCGCGACAGCGAGCAGCAGCACGAGGACGGTGGGCAATCGGCGGAGCGGGATGTTCATGATGGTTTTTGAAAATTGTTTAGCGCTTCGCCGCCGTGCGTCACGCGCGGTTCAGTGCGCTGAGGACGGCCTTGATGGACGCCAGTTCGATGTTTGTGTCCACCGCCGCGCCCCAGCGGACTTTGCCGTCGGCGAGCTTGATTTGGATGTAGGCGATGGCAGCGGCTTGCGAGCCGGCCCCGAGGGCGTGCTCCTTGTAGTAGGCGACCTCGAACTTCGGAGCGCCGGTGGTGGCGAGCGCATTCACGAAGGCGGCGATGGGGCCGTTTCCCTCGCCGTTCAACTTCTGCTCCACGCCGACCTTTAACAGGCTCGCGCGGCAGCGGAACACGCCGTCCACGCCGTCCGCGTGGAAGTGGATGAGCGACCACGGCGAATCGCGCTCGACGTATTCCTTCCAGAACATCGCCTTGAGCTCCTCGCCCTTCACCTCGCGGCCCAACGCGTCCACAAGGTCGTTGGCGATGGGACCGAACTCGCGTTGCATATCCTTGGGCAACTCGATGCCGAACTCGCTTTCGAGCAGGTAAGCCACGCCGCCCTTGCCGGACTGGCTGTTCACGCGGATGACCTCGCGGTATTCGCGGCCGATGTCGCGCGGGTCAATCGTGAGATACGGCGCGTCCCAGTGCGTGCGCCCGCCCTGCTCCCACTCGGCCAAACCCTTCTTGATGGCGTCCTGGTGCGAGCCGCTGAACGCGGTGAAGACTAGCTCGCCCGCGTAAGGCTGGCGGGGCGGCACCGTCATGCCGGTGCAACGCTCATAGACTTCGCGGACGGCGTTCAGGTCGCTGAAGTCGAGGTGCGGGTCAATGCCGTGCATGTAGAGGTTCAGCGCGACGGTCACGAGGTCGAGGTTGCCCGTGCGCTCGCCGTTGCCGAAGAGCGTGCCCTCGACGCGGTCCGCGCCGGCAAGCAGACCCAGCTCGGTGGCGGCGGTGCCGGTGTTGCGGTCGTTGTGCGTGTGCAGGCTGATGATGAGCGAGTCGCGGTTGCGGAGGTTCGTGCACATCCACTCGATTTGGTCCGCGTAAACATTCGGCATCGCGACCTCGACCGTGTCGGGCAAGTTCAGAATCATCTTCCGCTGCGGCGTGGGCTGCCACACGTCCATCACGGCCTCGGAGACTTCCTTGGCATACTCGACCTCGGTGGCAGAGAAACTCTCGGGCGAATACTGGAGTGTCACGTCCGTGCCCGCGAGCCGGTGGAGCCGGTCTTTGATGAGCTTCGCGCCATGGACGGCGATGGCCTTGATTTCATCCTTCGACTTGCCAAACACGACGCCGCGCTGCGCGGGCGAGGTCGAATTATACATGTGGATGACCACACGTTTCGCGCCCACGAGCGATTGAAACGTCTTCTCGATCAAGTCCTCACGCGCCTGCACGAGCACCTGGATGGTCACGTCGTCGGGGATGAGGCCCTTCTCGATGAGCAGGCGGTTGAAGGCGAACTCAGTGTTCGACGCGGACGGGAAGCCGATCTCGATCTCCTTGAAGCCGCACTTCACGAGCGCCTGAAACAGCTCGAGCTTCTGCGCCACGTTCATCGGCACTGCGAGGGCCTGATTACCATCGCGCAAGTCCACACTGCACCAGAGCGGCGCATGCGTGAGCGTGCGGCTGGGCCACTGACGGTTGGGCAGGTGGACGCCGGGGAACGGGCGGTATTTTGAGACGGTGTCTTTCATCATGGGCGTGAGGCGCTAGTTTTTGCCAGCGGCTAGTCCTTCGGTGGTTTCACCTTCGCGCCGGGGTCATTCTTCTTCGGGCGGTGCGTCTCGTATTCGCCCTTGCCGAGTTTCTTGAGGACGGTGAAGCCGGCGTTGGTCGCGTCCTTCACGTTGAACTTCTTGAAAATCTTCGGCGAGTAGAAGGTGCCGAAGACCTTGCGCACTGGCTTACGGCATGCGGGGCATTCGGTGAGCGGCTTGGCGGCGAGCGGGCGGCGCAGGGTGAACTTGCCGCCGCAAACCACGCAGCCGCCGTCGCAGAGTTCGTATTCGTAAAGTGGCATGAGCTACTGGTCCGAGTCGTGATCTCAATCTTACCCTTAATCCCTCCCGTTCCAAATCCGTGAGTGGATTACAAGTAAGATTGCGAGTGAGAGTATGAAGTGGAGGGAGACATTTCAACCCGAACTCCGAAAAGGAAAAGATGGCCTTGCGGCAACCCCACCGATCCGGCGCTGGAGGCGAGAGTGATCGGATTCCTGCGTGGCAGCGCGGGCGAACGCGGGCAGTGGTCTCGAGTGGCACGGCCGGCAGAAACTCCAAAACCAGCCCATAAGGCCTGATGCTCACTGCGGCCAGGGGCGCAAGCCTGACTGTTAAAGGCCTAGTTTCTTAAAACGGTTGCTCACTTCCTTGAAGTGGAATTCGAGGGAGCAGAGGGCTTCGAGTTCGCCGCGCTTGAAGTGCTTGGCGACTTCGGGATTGGCCTGGAGTTGGGCGACGAAGTCGGCGTCGTCGCGGCCGGCGTGCTTCACCTCCCAGGTTTTCATCGCGGCGTCCTGACAGAGTTTGTAGGCGGCTTCGCGGGTCAGGCCTTTCTTGATGAGCGCGAGCAGGACGGTCTGGCTGTTCCACATCCCCAGCGAGAGGCCGAGGTTCTTCTTCATGTTCGCGGGATAGACCACGAGGCCGTCCATCAGGCGCGTGAGCAGGCCGAGCATGTAGTCGAGCAGCGTGCAGGAGTCGGGGAAGATGATGCGCTCGACGCTGCTGTGACTGATGTCGCGCTCGTGCCAGAGGGCAACGTTTTCCAGCGCGGCCACGGCGTTGCCGCGCAGGACGCGGGCGAGGCCGGTGAGGCGTTCCCACGTGATGGGGTTGCGCTTGTGCGGCATGGCGCTGCTGCCTTTCTGACCGATGGTGAAGGCTTCCTCGGCTTCGAGGACTTCGGTGCGTTGGAGGTGGCGGAACTCGACGGCCCACCGCTCGATGCTCGCGCCGACGAGGGCCATCGTGGTCTGGAACTCCGCGTGGATGTCGCGCTGGACGACTTGCGTGGAGATGGGAGCTGGGCGCAAGCCGAGCTTCCTGCACACGTAAGCCTCAACACGCGGCGACAAGTGTGCGCTGGTGCCGACGGCGCCGGAGACCTTGCCGACGGCGACGACTTCGCGCGCGCGCTCCAAGCGCTCCAATGCGCGGCCGAACTCGTCATGCATCAGCGCGAGCTTGAGGCCGAAGGTGGTCGGCTCGGCGTGGATGCCGTGGCTGCGCCCGATGCAGGGGGTAAACTTGTGTTCCCTCGCGCGCTTGGCGATGGCTTTGCGGACGGTCTTGACGTCGGCGATGAGGATGTCCGCGCTCTGAACCATCTGCACGGCGTAGCAGGTGTCGCCCACGTCGCTGCTGGTGAGGCCGAAGTGGAACCAGCGGCTGGCGTTGTCGTTGATCTTCTCCGCGACGGCGGTGGTGAAGCCGATCACGTCGTGGTTGAGCACCTTCTCCAGTTCCTTCTGCCGCGCGACGAGGCCGGGGAGGTCGGCGAACCACGCGTCGCAGCCAGCCTTGAGCTTGGCGAAATCCTTCTTCGGAACGATGCGCTCCTTCACGAGCGCCTCGCTGGCGAGGAGTTCGATTTGGAGCCAAAGCTTGAGCTTGTTCTCATCGGTCCAGATGGACCGCATTTCAGGACGGGAGTAACGCGTAATCATTGCGCCAAGGAGAAAGGTAAAAGGCAAAAGGCGAAAGGCAAAAAGGGGGACGCTTGTGGATACTGGAAAGTTCTCACCCGGACAGCGGATGTCCGACCGGTCGCGCAACACTCGCGCCATGAAACAACTCCTCTCGATGTGGGCGAACACTGGTGAAGTGCTGGCGAACTTCGGCGCGGCGACGCTTCGCCGCCACCGCGACGGTCGCTACGAACTGCACGGCGGATCGCCCGCTGACCGCGCGGACGCGTTGGAGTGGACCTCGCTCTTTCAACACGACGCGGTCTTCTCCCACCGGCACGACCGCGCGCTCTCGGCCCTTCCCGCGCCGTCGTCGCGCTGGTAGGCTCGCCCCGTGCCGCGCGACGACCTGTTTTCCATCGCTGAGAAGCCCCCCGCCTCCGCGACGCCGTCGGAATCGCCGGACGTGGACACCGCCTCCGCCATGCCGCTCGCGGCGCGCATGAGGCCGCGCAACCTCGACGAGTATTGCGGCCAGCAGCACATCCTCGCGCCGGGCATGCTGTTGCGCCGAGCCATCGAGGCGGACCGGCTGCAATCGCTCATCTTCTACGGCCCGCCCGGCACGGGGAAAACCTCACTCGCCCAAATCATCGCGCGGCAGACCAAATGCAAGTTCGAGCGCCTCAGCGGCGTCGAGTCGAACGTCGCAGATATGCGGCGCGTGCTCCAAGGCGCGACCAACCGCCTCGAAAACACGGGCCAAACCACGATTCTCTTCGTGGACGAAATCCACCGCTTCAACAAATCGCAGCAGGACGTGCTGCTGCCCGATGTCGAGAGCGGCGTCATCCGGCTCATCGGCGCGACCACGCACAACCCGTTCTTCTTCGTGAACTCGCCGCTGGTCTCGCGCTCGCAGATTTTCGAGCTGAAGCCGCTTTCCGAGGACGACCTCTTCGACCTCATCGCCCGCGCGCTGATAGATGCGGAGCGCGGCATCGGCTACCTGAAGATTAAGATTGAGAAGGAGGCCGCGCGGCACCTCGCCCGCGTGTCCGACGGCGA
>CAMBZO010000068.1 GCA_945872195.1 Akkermansia muciniphila
GACTCCAACTCGCCAATCATCATGCCCAACACGGTGGAGAAGTCGTCGTGCGTCTCGACCGCTTCCAGCAACGGCTCGTAGCGTTTGCGGATGCCTTCCCAGTCGCGCCCGTGGAAGTTCGGGTCGTAGAAGTTGTGGTGGTAGCTGCGCCAAAACTGCGTGAAGGCCGCCTTGCGCTCCGCCTTCACATCGCGGTCGAAGTCCGCGCTGAACGTGACCTTCTCCGGCCCTTTCGCATCGCCGAGCTTGAACTTCCACGCCTCGCCGTTTTGCACGAACATCGCAGCCTTGCTCTCCGAGAGCACACGCAGGCCGGCCTTGCCGCCGCCCGTGGTGACGCGTTTCGTTTCCTTGCCGTCGTAGCTCACCGTCCACACGTCGCCCTCGGACATGAAGGCGATAGTGCCGTCCGCCGTGACGGTCAAATCACCGGTCGGACTCTGCGACGCGAGCTTGCGAATGCGCCGCTGGATATCGGTGAAATCAATCTCGACCTTCACCTTGTCCTTGGGCTTCTCGAACTTGAAATCCGTGTCCGTCATGCGCGCGGTCTCCGGCTGGAGTGGCAGGACGTAGAGGCCGCTGCCGTCGCGGTCACTTTGGAAGAAAAGGAATTTGCCGTCCGGCGACCAAGTGGGCTGCGCGTGCGTCGCGTTGAGCCGTGTCACGTTCTTCGACTCGCCGCCCGCCGCCGGAACGACCCAGATATTCCACGCCTTGCTCTCGCCCTTGCGCGTGTAGGCAATCCACTGCATGTCCGGCGACCACGCGAAATCCCCGCCGCCCGACGTGCGCCAGTGCGTGCCCGGTAAGTGGACCACGCGCTTCGTCGCGCCGTCCGCCAGCGCGAGGGTGAAGAGGCCGCCCTCGCCGCCCGCGACCCAAAACGCGAGGTGCTTGCCGTCCGGGCACAGCGACAGCCGCGTGACTTCCTCCGGGCGCGACCAGAGCGGCTTCACCGCGAGCGTGGTCAAATCCATTTCGTAGATGCGCGTGTTGAACTCGCGGTCGGAGGTGAAATAGAGCTTCTTCCCGTCGCGCGACCAAGTGAAGTCGGAGTCGTCGCCAACCCACTCCGTCAACCGCCGCGCGAACTCCTCGCTGCGGCCCGCGACGCCCTTGGCCTTCTCCATCGCCACCGTCCAAATGTCGCCGCGCAAGCCGAACGCGAGCGTCTTGCCGTCCGGCGATAACTCGGCCTCGGTGATGCCGGTGCTCAACTTCTCGCGCCGCCGCGTGGTCTGCTTCTCGTCCGCGCTGACGACGAGTTTGATTTTCGTCGCCAGCTTCGCGCCGCTCTTCAGCAAGTGAAGGTCCGGCCCATACTCGAACGCAATGTCGCCGGACTTCGTCGCCACGCTCGGCCAGCGCACCGCGCCGCCGGTGAACTGCGTGACCTGTTTGCCCTTCCCGTCGAGGTCGTAGAACCACAGATTCGGCGTGCGGGCCGGGCTGTCCGTGACCTTGCCGACGGAGACTTTCAGCGTGCTCGCCGAGGGCGTGACCTCGCCAACGGTCACGGTGGCGAAGCGTTTTCCATCCGGCAGGAACTGCGTCCAGAGGTGCTGGCGGTCGTCGTTGGTGAGCGGCTTGCGACGGCCATCGGCGGTGTTGAGCGTCCAGATTTGTGCCGCCGCCGCGCCAACGTAGCGCGGGCGCGTCCACGGGAAACCATAGCGGCCATAGACCACGGACTTCCCGTCGGGGGAGAAGCTCGGGTAGTTCATCGCCGCGTAGTCCTCGGTCAGACGCGTGGTGCCGAGTGTCTTCAAATCCACCGCGTAGAGCGCGTAGTTGGGGGACTCGCGCCGCGCGGCGAAGAGCAGTTGCTTGCCGTCAGGACTCCAGCCGCCGGTCAACTCCGCGCCGCTGTGCCAAGTAATTTGCTGCGCCGGTCCGCCGTCCGCCGGCACGACGAAGATGTCCCAGCCACCGTTGCGCTTGCTGGCGAAGGCAACCCACTTGCCGTCCGGCGAAAACATCGGATAGGCGTCCGACTCGACGTGCGACGTGAGCGCCGTCGCGCGCCCGCCCTCGCTCGCCGCGACCCAGACATCGCCGCGATACACAAAGGCGACGCGCTTACCATCGGGACTAAGCGCTGGCTGCCGCGCACCGACGACCGACTGCGGCGTGGGCGGGGTGAGTTGGGCGGAAGCGGAGACAACAGCGGCGAGGAGCGCAGCAAAAACGCAGGCGGATGAGGCAAGGAATTTCATGAGCATCATGTTATGTGGGGAGACGATAAGCCGACGGCAGGCCGGAGGAAAGCTTCATGGTGGCACCGCGTGGCAGCGGGGGAGAGGGAGCGCGATGAACGGTCATCGTGAAGGTGTGTCATCGCGGCGTTCCACAGGATGGCATTACGTCCGCATCAGTCGCTCCACCGTCCACACCACGCCGGCAAGCGCGATGAGCAGACACGCGGGGCGGCGGACCCACGGGCCATACCACGCGCGGTCGGCGCACCACTTCGTCGCAGCGAACGCGAGGGCGATGACGGCGAGTTGGCCGAGTTCCACTCCGATGTTGAAGGAAAGCAGCGCCACGCCGATTTGGTCGCGCGGCAGACTCACCTCGTTCAACACGCCGGCGAAGCCTAGGCCGTGAATCAGTCCGAATCCAAACACGCCGACCCAGCGCCACGGCGAAACTTCAGTGTGAAACAAGTTCTCAATCGCCACGACCGCAATGGACAGCGCGATGAGCGGTTCCACCACGCGCCCCGGCAGCGCGAAAATGCCCAGCACCGCCAGCGCGAGCGTGATGGAATGCGCGAGCGTGAAGGCCGTCACCTGCCACAGCAGCGGCTTGAGCTTCGGGCTGAGGAGGAACAGGCCGAGGACGAACAGGATGTGGTCGAGGCCCTTGGGCAGGATGTGCGTGAAGCCGAGTTCCATGAATTGCCACACGGAGTTGCCTCGCACAGGCGCGGCTGCGGGGCCAGCGGGGTTGGGTAGAGGCGGCGTGCTGCGCGTGTCCTCCTGAAACGCGTCGAGGTCTATCACCATCGCCTGGCGCGATTGCACGAGTTGCAGCACGGGCGGGATGCCTTGGCCGCGATGGAAGAGCACTTCAAACAGCGCGGCAAACCCGACGGTGTCGAAGAGCGAGATCGAGAGTTCGAGCTGCTTCGCGGTCGGCGGGATTTCCCAGCGGAGCGTGAGCGGCAGTGGGGCAGGCATCACTTCACCCGGCCGCTCCTCGCGAGTCAACGTGAGCTGCGCGGGTGGCCAGCTCGAGAGCGCGCCGCGCACGGGCGCGTTCGTATTGAGCGCGAAGCGGACACGCGACTGCACGTAGTCCGCGATGCGCGGCGCGAGCGCACGCACCTCGGCCTCGGTCATCTGGATGATGGCGTCGTTCGTCCGCGCATTCAGGAACTGGAGGAGGTCCGGCTGGTTGAGCTGGAACGTGAGGGAGAGGGAATTCGTCGTGAGCTGCGCATCCACCCGCGTGAGCGAGGCGGTGTGGGCGGAGGCGAAACACGGCGTGAAAACTAGGGCGACTAGCAGGAGCGCCGTCGCGAACCCGCAGCTAAAACTTCCAAGCCCGCTGCGTGCCCCTTGCCGGCCGCGCTCTGGAAGCTCGGGCGGCCTGGCGATTGGGAAATCGGCGACATAGCAGGCTTTGAAACCTGCGCTCCGGACGCGAGCCGAGCGCTGGGGAAAGAGGGCAGCGCCCATCGCCTACTTCTTCCGTGAACGTGCGGCGGAGTCGGAGAGGTTCTTGAGATACTGCTCGACGAGCGGGCTGTATTCCTCGGGGGCGCGCTCGGTCTGGCTTTGGAGAATCGCGTTGCGGTCGCGGGTGGGGAGGCCGAGGAAGCCGCTGGCTCCCTTCACGTCACCACGGCCCTTGCCATCGGTGCCAGCCTGACCGTCGAAATTGCCTTTCTTGCCGTCGCCTTGGCCTTCCTTGCTGCTGGCCTGCGGAGAACTCTCGCCGGGGCCTTTCGCCTGGCCCTTGCCCTTCTGCTGGCTCTCGCCTTGACCCTTTTCTCCCTTGCCCTGCTGCGCCTGCTGCTGGCCGACGCCTTCCTGAGCGAGGGCGAGGGCGGCGGCGGCTTGAGCGAGCGACTGCTGGGCGGCTTCGGCATTGCCTTGCGCGGGCTGAGCTTTGCCGGCCTCGGCTTGGGCGGCGGCTTGGGTAAGCGCCTCCAGCGCCTTCTGCAACGCATCCTGCGCCTGCTGCGGGAGCGGGCCGGCCTCACCGGCGGCCAGTGGAGCAATGGTCTGGGCAGCGGAGTCGAGCGGCTGGGCGGCTTGTTGCGCGGCTTGCGACGCGGCGAGGGCTTCGGTCAGGGCCTTCACGTCGGACTGCTGCTTCGCGAGCTGCGGGAGCGAGGGCTGGGGCTTGGCGGCTTGCGGGGCACCGTCGGGCTTGCCTTCGCCGGACTTACCTTCACCAGGTTTTCCCTCACCAGGTTTTCCCTCACCGGGTTTGCCTTCACCGGGTTTCGCATCGGCAGGCTTCGCGTCCGCAGGGGCACCGTCGGGCTTCTCGCCAGCGGGTTGGCCTTCGGCTTGCGCGGCTTCGAGGCCCTTCTGCGCCTTGGCCATCTCGCCGACAGCAGCTTTCAAATCATTCTGTGCCAGCTTCTCGGCAGCCTTCTCCGCCGCCTGCTTCGCTTCGGCGACGGGCTTGGACTGCGGCTGGGCTTTGGCCTTCTCACCGAGCGCGGCGGCAATCTCCTGCTGCTTCTGCTTGAGGGCCTCCTGCAAGCCAACGGGCTGGTCCAGCTTTGCCAGCGCCTGATTCACCTGCTGCTGCGCGGCGGCGACGGCTTCGGCAGCCTTGGCGAGCTGCGGGGTGTTGTTCGGCGGCGGTTGGCCGAGTTCGTTGGCGAGTTGCTGCTTCTTCTGGTCCACGGCGGCCTTGGCGGCTTGGAGGTCGGCCATCGCCTTCGCTTGGTCGGGACGCGCGGCAGCGGCATCGGGCTTTTCCAAATCAGCCTTGGCGGCAGCCATGTTTTCCTTCGCGGAGTTGAGGGCGCTGGCGGCTTCGGGGGCGAGCTCCTGTGCGTCGGCCTTGGCAGCTTCGGTCTTCGCGGCAACGTCACCTTGCTCCTTCGCGGTCTGCGGGGCGGGCTTGTTGTCGGGCTTCTCGGCGGCCTTGGCGGTGTCCGTCGAAACCTTCTGCTGCTCCTGCATAATCTTCCCGATTTCCTGGCCGAGCTTATCAAGCTTGGCGAGGTCCTCCTTGGCCTTCTCTAACTTGGCGATTTGGGAATCGAGCTGCTGCACGGCTTTGTCGAGCGCGTCCTTCGCGGCCTGCTGGGCCATCGGGGCGTTGGCCTTGTTTTCGAGGGCCTGCTGGGACTTCTCCTGCTGGCGCGCGGCTTCGCCGAGGGTCTTGGCGGCGTCGGGCGCGTTGGCGGCGGCGTCTTGCTGCGTCTGCTGCGTCTCGGCCTTCACGGACTCCTGCTTTTTGGCCTGCTCGGCGAGCAGTTCCGGTTTTTTCTCGGCGGCGGCAGCCTTCTCGGCCTGCGCAGCGTTCTCCTTCACCTGCTCCTGCTTGGCGGCGAGTTCCTCGACCTTCTTCTTCAGCTCTTTCAAATCAGCGAGCTTGTCCTTGGGCTTCTGCTGCTGGGCCTCGGCGATGGCGATTTGCTTTTCCAAGGTCTGCTTGGCCTCGGCCATCTTGGCGAGGGCCTGCTCTTGTTTTTCCGTCGCGACTGGCTCGTTTTGCGGGGTGCGCTTGGGCGCTGGATCCTGCAACTGCGCGCGGGCTTCCTGCTGTTTCTCGACGGCGGCCTTGAGTTCCTCAGCGGCCTTCGGCGCGGCCTTCTCCACGTCCTCGCGGATGGAATCGGTTTTGTCCACGACCTCAGCTTGTTTCTTCTCGGCCTCGGCCACTTCGGTCTTCTCGGCTTTGGGTTGGGTGGCCTGCTTGGTTTCCTCTTTGACTTCCTTCTGCTGGGCGATGGCCTTCTCCAAATCGCGCACCGCTTGCTTCATCACCTCGAGATTGTCGCGCGCGGGCTGGAGCAGCTTGGCGAGGTCTTGGAACACGTCGCGCGCGCGCTTCTCGTTGCCGGCGGCGGAGAGCAAGTTGGCGGATTTCAAGTCGCCCGTGGCCGACACCAGCGTGGCGGCGAGGCGGGAATCCTCGGCCTTCGTCAACGCGGTGCGTGGGCGCTCGGCGGCGGGGCCGTCCATCGCGGCGACGACCTTCGTGAGCTTCGTGAGCACAATCTTCGCCTCGTCGCCGATGGTGCTCTGCTCCGTCTCTTGCAACTGGAGCGCGACCACGTGCGCGGTCTCGGTGCGGCGGGCGTCGCGGCCCTTGGTCAAGGTGGCGAGGCCGACGACTTCCTTGAGATTCTCACCCTGACGGCGGGCGAGCTGCGCGAACCGGGAGGCGATTTCCTGCAAAATCTGCTGGCGCTGATATTCGAGGAGGAGCGCGCGGAGCTGGACCGTGACGCCCTTCTGACCGGCGAAGGCGTCGAGTGCGTTGCGTCGGGTGGCGTCGGCATCGATGCCGGTGCGGGTCTGCTGGAGGAGGCTGACCACGCGGGCGATTTCCTTCTCAGTCAACTTGTCGAGCACGCTGCGGATGGCGCGGAGCACGACCACGTCGTCGCCTTCGAGGCCGTTGCGCTCGTATTCCTCAATGACCGCGCCGAGCTGCACGCCGACGCGCTGGGTGGTGGCCTTGATCTGCTCCTGCCGGAGCTCCTGTTGGAGCAACTTGTCGCCACTCGTCGCGAGGTCGGCGCGGGCGGGGGTGGTGGACAGGGCGACGGCGGCAACCGTCAGCGCGAGGAAGGTTTTGCAGTTCATGGTTTGGACAAAGTTCGGCGGACGTTCAACACGACCCACGGGAACAACGGCACGGAAAGCAGACGGGGGCGGGAGGCGGTGGGATTCAACTTGTTGCAGGGCGGCTGCAACCACTTTCAACTAACCGTTGGCTTGAGCGTCAAGCGGAGCCTCGGGGGGCACAGAATCGGTGCTCGGGGCCGGGGCTTCTGGCTGCGCATGCTCCGTGGAGGATTCCTTCACGGCTGTTGCTCGCAAGGACTTACCGGCTGAGCGAGAAATCTTCTTCCGCGCTTCCTCAGCCTTCTCACCCTCCATCACTTCCCGCTTCAAAACCTCGTCCATGAGAACGGTGCGAATCTGTTCAACGTCGATGCGAACATCGGGCGACACTCGGCGTAACTCTCGGCGAACAACTTCCAACACCGGATCAGAAAGGACCATTGCGCCAAGGAAGAAACGACTGAGCGCTTGCTTCTGCGTATGGAAATCGCCGAGCGCCGAGCGCTGCCAGCCCTCTTTGCACCATAGATAGAGAGTCTCGATATCGCTCTCGGACTTCGGATTGAGCGACAGGAAATCAATATCCACGACAAGCTCCTGCGCGATGGGACGGGTGAAGATGACATGGTAAACGCACCACCTGATGCCATTTGTAAGAAGCACCCAGTCCACGCCTTGGTTGGCGGCGTAATCAACCGCCTGTTTGACATGCGCCTCCTTGAGTTCGATCCCGATAGCCTTCACCTCATTGAGCGTGGAGAGCTTGCCGTCGAGTTTGATGGCGAGGTCGCAGTAAGTGCCGCGAATGGCGAACTCCGAGGTGAGTTCAGAATACTTGTCGTAGCCGAACACGTCCGCGAGCATGTCCTTGACGATTGTTACGGTGTCCGTTTCGCCGACGTCACGGGCTTTCGCCGCCACGAGAATCGGCTGATAGCGCTTGATGCCGGCGACAATGCGATCTGCGACTTTTTTAGGAACGGATGCCATAACAAGGGTAATTTAGAACTGGTTTTTCGATGGAGCCGACCTGATGAGATGCAATGCACCGCTAGATTTCAGCGTGAACCGACGAATTGCTCTCTCATTGTTTGACACATCCTCATCGGAGACTTTTCCAAGTCGCTTGTCCAGCACTGGCCTTCTTCTCGGCACCCGCTGTGGCAATACCTCGCCTCGCTCATCCGCATCGTGCTTCCGAAATCTTTTGCCCTCGCGCCTTGACCTGCCCGCGCCCCGTTCCCATCCTGTCGCGCGCTTCTCCAATTGTTATGCCTGAAAATCCAACACCTGACCGCGACCTGACGCCTGCCGTCGGCGCGGAGACCGATGTCGCGCGGCTCGGCCACGCCAGCCCGCCGCCCGCCCACGAACAGACCGCCGACGAGGATGCGGACCCGGTGGACTGGAACCGCGTCATGGCGATGCCGGAGTTCGGCGCGCTGCTCAAGGCCAAGGCCGCCTTCATCGTGCCGACGACGGTGTTCTTCACGGTCTATTACTTCGCGCTGCCGGTGCTGGTCGGCTGGTTCCCCGAGCTGATGGAGAAACGCATCGGGCCGGTCAACGTCGCCTACCTCTTCGCACTGTCGCAGTTCTTCATGGCGTGGGCCGTGGCGTTCGTTTACGTGCGCAAGGCGGCGAAGTTCGATGACCAGGCCAACGCCATCATCGCGCAACTCGACCCGCCCAAGGGAGGCCAATCGAAATGAACTTCCTCCTCGCCGCCGCCGCCAGCGCCCCCGCCGCCGCGCCCGTCGGTTTCCAATTCACCCCCGCGCTCGGAATGTTCCTCGCCTTCGTCCTCGTGACGCTGGGCATCACCTACTGGTCCGCGCGCAAGTCCACCGGCGCGAGCAACTACTTCGCCGCCGGCCGCGGCATCACCGCGTGGCAGAACGGCCTCGCCGTCGCGGGCGACTACATGAGCGCGGCGAGCTTCCTCGGCATCGCGGGGATGATTGCCTTCAAGGGCTATGACGGCTTCATGTATTCCGTCGGCTGGCTGGTGGCGTATCTCACCGTGCTGCTGGTCGTCGCCGAACCGCTGCGCAACGCCGGCAAATACACGATGGCGGACGTGCTCGCCTACCGCCTCTCGCCGCGTCCCGTGCGCGCGATGGCCGCGCTCTCCACGCTCACCGTGTCGACCTTCTACATGATTGCGCAAATGGTCGGCGCAGGCGCGCTGGTGAAGCTGCTGCTCCCCGGCGTGGGCTACGAATGGGCCGTCACGGGCGTCGGCGTGCTGATGATTGTCTATGTCGTCTTCGGCGGGATGCTGGCGACGACCTGGGTGCAAATCATCAAGGCCATCCTGCTCATGAGCGGCTCGCTCTTCCTGAGCATCCTCGTGCTGAAACACTTTGATTACAGCTTCGTGAAGTTCTTCGACGCCATCGGCAAAGTTCCCGTGGTAGGCGCGGACGGAGTCGTCGTCCACAAGGACTTCCTCAAGCCCGGCCTCATCTTTGGCCTCGAAGTCACGAAGGGCTGGGGGCCGATTGACCTCATCTCGCTCGGCCTCGCGCTTGTGTTCGGCACCGCCGGGCTGCCGCACGTCCTTGTGCGCTTCTACACCGTGCCGGACGCGAAGACCGCGCGCATCAGCGTCGTGTGGGCGATGGCCATCATCGGCGCGTTCTACATCATGACGACCTTCCTCGGCTTCGGCGCGGCCACCATCCTGACACCCGCGAACATCAGCGTGGAAAACATGAGTGCGCCC
>CAMBZO010000069.1 GCA_945872195.1 Akkermansia muciniphila
GAGGTGCCGAAGGAAGCGTTCGCCGGCAGCAGCGACCCGGACAAAATCTGGAAACCTTTCGACGAAACCGACGCCTCGCGACGCACGGTGTATGCCTTCCTGAAACGCTCCTTCATGGTGCCGATGCTCGAAGTGCTGGACGTGTGCGATACCACGCAGAGCAGCGACAAACGCGCGGTCACGAGCGTCGCTCCGCAGGCACTCACGCTCTTCAACGGCGCGTTCGTGAATCGCCAAGCTCGTCACTTCGCCGACCGTCTCAGCCGCGAAGTCGGTGCGAACCTCGACGCACAAATCGAACGCGCGTGGCGGCTCGCACTGGCCCGCCCGCCCAAGCCCGAGGAACTCGCCGCGATGCAACGCTTCCTCGCCGAGCAGGCCGCCAGCCAGTTGAAGGAAGCCACCGCCGCCAGCAAGAGCGTTTCGACGGAAGAGGCCGCGCACGCCGCGCTCACGCAGATGTGCCGGGTGGTGCTGAACTTGAACGAGTTCGTTTATCCCGATTGAACGAATGAACCCACACCACACTTTCCGCCCGAATCTCACTCCGTGTGGACGCACCCGCCGCGAGTTCCTGTGGCAGGCCGGCGCGGGCTTCGCGGGACTTGGCTTGCTCGACATTCTCCAGCGCGACGGTTTCTTCGCTTCCGCTCAAGCGGCGTCGTCCGTCGCACAATCACCGCTCGCGCCGAGAGCGCCGCATTTTCCGACCAAAGCCAAGCACGTCATCTTCCTCTTCATGAACGGCGCGCCCAGCCAGGTGGATACGTTCGATCCCAAGCCCGAGTTGGCGAAGCATCACGGCAAACCTTACGCCGGCAAGGTCAAGGCCGTCGGCTCGAACGGCCGGCCCATCGGCTACTTGATGCAGACGCCGTTCGAGTTCAAGGCGCACGGGCGCAGCGGTCTGCCCATCAGCAGCCTCTTCCCGCACACGTCCAAATTCGCCGACGACCTCTGCGTGTTACGTTCGCTTTACACGGACACGGCGGCGCACGCGTCCGGCTGCCTCCAGATGAACACGGGCAGCATCTTCATCGGCCGCCCCAGCCTCGGCTCGTGGTTGAGCTACGGCCTCGGCACGCAAAACGCCGCGCTGCCGAGCTTCGTGGTGATGACCGACCCGCGCGGCGGACCGATTGGCAGCGCATCGAACTGGACCGCCGGCTACATGCCCGCCGCGTATCAGGGCACGCTCTTCCGCAGCAAAGGCAACCCGCTCCTCGACCTCGCCTCGCCCGAGGGCGTCAGTCCCCGCGCCCAACGCCGCTCGCTCGACTTGCTCGCCGAGCTGAACGAACAGCACCGCCGCTCGCGCCCGCAGGAGTCCGAGCTGTCCGCGCGTATTCTCTCCTACGAACTCGCCTACCAGATGCAGACCAGCGCGGCGGGCGTCGTGGATTTGAAGGACGAACCTGCCGCGACGCGCGAGCTTTACGGCCTCGACCAACCGCTCACCGCCGACTTCGGTGCGAAGTGCCTCGTCGCGCGTCGGCTCATCGAGAAGGGCGTGCGCTTCGTGCAGCTTTACTCCGGTGGCGGCCATCTCGAAGACACTTGGGACGGCCACAGCGACTGCATCAAGAACCACACGCTCCACGCGGGCGAGACGGACAAGCCCATCGCCGCGCTCATCGCGGATCTCAAGCGCACCGGCCTGTGGGACGAGACGTTGCTGGTCTGGGGCGGCGAGTTTGGCCGCACGCCCACGAGTGAAGGCGTCGGCAAGCCGGGCCGCGACCACAACTGGCACGGCTTCTCGATGTGGCTCGCGGGCGCGGGCGTGAAGGGCGGGCAGTTCATCGGCGCGACGGACGAGCTGGGCTTTGAGGCGGTCGAGGAGCGCCACCACGTTTCCGATTTGCACGCGACAATTTTGCATCTCATGGGCTTAGACCACGAGCGGCTGACGTATTTCTACCAAGGGCTGGAGCAACGCATCACCGGCGTGCGCGGCGAACTCATCAAGAAGGCACTGGCGTAGCAAGGCAACCTGCCCGCGCGTTCTGCACGGCGGGCAAGAACAGGAGGCTGCGGTGGAGCTAACTGCGATACGGTTCCCACTCCGGCTCGTTCGCGAAAATCCAGCGGTAGTAATCCGTGCCTTGCAACTTGGCCGCCGCCGCTTCATCCACGATGACTGTGCAGCGCGCGTGCATCTGAAGCGCGGTCGCGGAAATCATCGAGGTGATCGGCCCTTCGATGGCCTTCGCAATGATTTCCGCCTTGCCCGCACCAGTGGCCAGCAGCAGAACCCGGCGGGCATCGAGGATGGTGCCCACGCCCATCGTGATGGCGCGGCGCGGCATCTTGCTCGGGTCGGCGAAGAGCGAGGCATTCTGCGCGACGGTCACGGGCGAGAGCGCTTTCACCCGCGTGCGCGAGCGCAGCGCGGAGAGCGGTTCGTTGAAACCGATGTGGCCGGTCTGTCCGATGCCGAGGAGCTGCACGTCAATGCCGCCGCACTGCGTGATGAGTTCCTCGTAGCGCTGGCACTCGACGTCGAGGTCGGCGGCGTCGCCGCGCGGCAGGTGCGTGTTGCGCAAGTCCACGTTCACGTGCCGGAACAGACGCTCCTGCATGTAGTGCCGATATGAGTGCGGGTCGCTCGCGGGCAGGCCCACGTATTCGTCGAGGTTGAACGTGCGCGCGTCGGCGAAGCTCAAGCCGTCCTCGAGGTGCATCCGCGTGAGCCGATCGTAGACGCTCTCCATCGTGCGACCCGTGGCGAGGCCGAGCACGAGGCGCGGATTGGCGCGGAGGTCGTGGGCGACCAGCCGCGCCAGCAGCTCGGCGGCGGCTTCGGGAGTGGGTTGAAGGATGACTTCCACGGCGGCAGCTTGGCGCAAACAACGCGCCCGGCTCCACTAGAAAATTGGCCGCACTTGACCGGGTCAGGCCAAAGCCGAATCATGGTGGGCATGAAGCAACTGCTCTCTCCCCTTGCCATCGGGTTGGTCTGCGCCACCGCTGCGTCCGCCGCTGACTCCACACTCCACACATGGAAGAAACTCCACCTCACGCCCGAGTTCTGGGGCGAGGGCGCGCACGCGGCGGACATCAACAAGGACGGCAAGCTGGATGTCGTCTCCGGCCCCTACTGGTATGCCGGGCCGGACTTCAAGACGCGCCACGAGTATGCGCCCACCACGCGCAATTCGCCCGCTGGGAAGGCTCCCTTCACGCGCAAAACCGCCGACGGCAAGGAGGAGTCGGTCGCGGGCTTCGAGGGCGGGCTCGGCACGAAGAACGCCTACTCGGACAACTTCTTCACCTTCACCGGGGACATCAACGGCGACGGCTGGGCGGATGTCATCGTGCTCGGCTTCCCCGGTTTGCACTCGTGGTGGTTTGAGAACCCGCAGGGCAAGCCCGGCCACTGGACGCGCCATGTGGCGGTGGACGTAACGGACAACGAATCTCCGACTTTTGCCGACATCACAGGCGACGGGAAACCTGAGCTCATCTTCAGCTCCGGCGGCTTCCTCGGTTACGCAACGCCTGACGCGAAAAACCCGACGAACAAGTGGACCTTCCACAAGATTTCTCCGAAGGGCCCGTGGCAGAAGTTCACGCACGGCCTCGGCCTCGGCGACGTGAACGGCGACGGGCGGATGGACTTGCTGGAGAAGGACGGCTGGTGGGAGCAACCCGCCTCGCTCACCGGCGACCCCGAGTGGAAGTTCCACAAGACCTCCTTCGGGGCCGGCGGCGCGCAGATGCATGTCTATGACGTGAACGGCGACGGGCGCAACGACATCGTCACCAGCTTGGTAGCGCACGGCTACGGCCTCGCTTGGTTTGAGCAACTCGCGGAAAAGGACGAGCAGGGCAGCCCGAAGTTCAAGAGCCACACCTTCGTGAACAAGGAGCCGAAGGAGAACCGCTACGGCGTCGCCTTCTCCCAACCGCACGCGATGGACCTGGTGGACATGGACGGCGACGGCCTCAAGGACCTCGTCACCGGCAAGCGCTTCTGGGCGCACGGCCCCGCCGGCGACCCCGAACCCAACGCCCCCGCGGTCCTTTACTGGTTCAAGCTCGTGCGCAATGCCGACAAGTCCGTGGACTGGGTGCCCCACCTCATTGACAACAACTCTGGCGTCGGCACGCAGGTGCTCGTGGTGGACGTGAACGGCGACAAGCTCCCTGACATCGTGGTAGGCAACAAGAAGGGCACCTTCGTCCACCTGCATCAGGCCAAGTCAGTTTCCAAAGCCGAATGGGAGAAGGCGCAGCCCAAGCCGGTGGAGGCGAAATAGTTACTGGAACAACAATTTTCACACCTACTCGCGCTGGTTCCGTTGGGCTCTTCCGCGCCGGATGTGAAACACCTACCAGCAGCGGCGCGGCGAAGGAGCGCGGACGCCCACGTCCGGTCAGTCGGTCACTTGAACTCCAACCCGATGTTAGCCTTCTCCAAGGTCGTCCCCTCGCTTTTCGACAGCGTGGAGAGTGACTTGTTGTAGTCGGCCAGCGCGCGGATTTCAGCGGAGCGGGCGGCGCTGAGGTCGCGCTGGAGTTGGAGCACGAAGAAGCTCGTGCTCTTGCCGTTCTCCAGCTTCTTCTGCTCGGCGTCGAGCGCAGCTTCGGCATAGAGGCGGGCCTGCCGAGTGGCCTCAATCTTTTCGTAAGCCGTCTGCGCCTGCTTCACCGCGTTGTCGATCTCCACGATGATACCTTGCTCCAGCCGCTTGAACTCCAGCAACAGCAGCTCCTTCGTGAGCTTGCCGGACTTGTAGTTGTTCTTCGCCGTCCTGTTGCTCAACGGGAAACTGAGCACAAAGCCGTAAGAGTAAAACTGGTTGTCGCCGCGCTGAATGCCGTTGAGCCCCGTGGGTAAAGTCTGGCCGATGCCGTTGTGGCCGTAGGTGAGCGTGAGGTCGAGCGAGGGGAAGAGCTGGTTGTGATTGTAGCGGAGCACGATGTTCTGCCGCTCGATTTGCTCCCGTGCCTGCTGGAGGTCGGGCCGCAGCGCCAGACTGTGCCGCCAGCTATCCTGCACGTTGAGCGTCTGCGCCAAGGCCAACAGCTTGTCCGCCGGCTCCAGCGCGGTGGTGGCCCACGCGCCGAAGTCGTCCCCGATCAGGTTCTTGAGGTTGTTGACCTGAATCTCCAAGTCGCGCCGGGCGGAAATCAAATCCGAGCGCCGCGCGGCCACCTGTGACTCCGACTGCTTCTCATCCAATGGCGCGAGCGCGCCGACCTCGACGCGCCGTTTGTTGTCGGCGAGAAGTTTCTCCGCGAGTCCCAGCGACGCCTCCTGCACCCGCACGTTGTCGCGGGCGAAGACCAGTTCGAAATAGGCCTGCTGCACGCTGTTGACAGTGGTCATCACCTGATTGCGCAGCGCCAACTCGTCAATCTTGAGCGTGTGCTTGTTCACCAGAATCGTCTGGCGCGTGGAGTCAATCCACGCGTTCTTCAGCAACGGCTGCGTGAGGCTGAGGCCGGCGTCCGTGGAGTAGTTGTAGCCCTTGGTGAAGGAGGAACCGCTGCGACGGATAAGGTCGCCGTTGAGTGTGACGCGGCCGCCGGTGCCGAGCTGTTGCGTGAAGCTGGGGCCGTAGCTCTCGGTGTAACTATCGCTGCTTTTTTCGAACAATACGCTGTTCGGGTCGGGCGAGCCGGGCGAGGAGTTGAAGCGGTGCGTGGCGTTCAGGTTGAAAGTCAGGTCGTAGTAGCCGCGCGTCGCATCGAGGTTGTAGAGGTCAATGGTTGGCTGAAGGCGGCGGATTTGGATGTCGAGATTCTTATCGAGCGCCATAGCGATGCACTCCGCCATCGTCAGGACGCGCGGCGCGGGCGCGGCAGTCTGCGCGCTGGCGGATACCGCGAACGTAAGCGCAGCCAGTCCGGAAAAAAGTCGGGTTCGCATGTGGCGCAGAGACTGCGGAATCGGGCCCGCTTCGTCAAACAAGGCTTCGCTCTTGCAGCGGAGCGCTGGTCTCCGGCTGGCGCGAACCGGCACGCGTGCTTGAACGCCGGGTCGGTGACTGCCGCTCCTCACGCTGCCGCGCGCCGCAGCCGGTCTGCGATGCCCTGCCACTCCGGCGTGTCCGGCGGCGCTTCCACCACGATGCACCCCGCACCCGCCGCGTCGGCGTGGTGCAACTCCGCGTAGAGCGCCCGTGCGTAAGCCTGCGGGTCATGCGGAATCACCGACACCGACCCGAAGCCGCCGCCCAGCGGAATGTGCGAATGCGCCAGCACCCACGCGCCGTCCAGCGCCACGCCCGACTCCGCAAGCCGCGCCTTCAACTCCGCCTCTGAGAACCACGCCAGCACCAGCAGCCCGGCCTTGGGCGAGTAATGCTTCGCCAACATCCCCGGACTCCGCAGCGTGTCCGAGCCAGCGGCCCCCCCATTCCCAATTCCCCATTCCCCATTCCCTACCGCTGCCGCCAGCGACTCCGCGTGAATCATCCCCGGCCGCAGGACTCGCGGCGGACTCGCGGTCAGGTCCACAACGGTGGACTCGATGCCCACGTTCGACTGCCCGCCGTCCACGATGAGCCGCAGCCGGTCGCCGAGCTGCTTGGCGACATGCTCAGCGTTCGTCGGGGAAAGCTGGTTGGAAAGATTCGCGCTCGGCGCGGCCAGCGGAAAGCCGCACGCGCGGATGACCTCGCGCATGAACGGATGCTGCGGCCAACGCACGCCCACCGTGTCGCCGCCCGCCGTGACCAAATCGGAAATCCCCGCCGCGCGCGGCAGCACGAGAGTCAACGGCCCCGGCCAGAACGCCACCGCCAACCGCTCCGCCGCCTCCGGCCACGCGTTCACGCAGGCCCGCGCCATGTCCAGTCCGTCCACGTGGACGATGATGGGGTTGTGCGACGGCCGGCCCTTCAGCGCGTAAATCTTCGCGACCGCCTGGGGGTCCAGCGCATTGGCCGCCAGCCCATAAACCGTCTCCGTGGGCAGCGCGACCACCTCACCCGCGCGCAGCAACTCCGCCGCGCGCAGCACCGCCGCCGCGAAGAGCGCGGGCGTGTGCGTGGACAAAACTTCGGCTGAAGACGGGACGCTCATGCAAAAACCGCTGCGAGCTTGCGAACTCGCCGCCCCCGACGCAACACCTTCGCCCGGCCATCGGGCTAAAAGGTCTGTTCATCGTCAGGCGAATGAACTTGCCGCGCCCGCCGGTTCTCCGGCGCAATCGCCGCGTGTTAATCGTTCGTGCGCTCCTCTTGGCCTTGCTGGCTGGCCCTGCGGCTGGCTTCGCCCAAAGCCCCAGCCTCACGCACACTTCCCCCGGTGCGCTTGCTCCCGGCCAGACGCTGGCCTTCACCCTCCACGGCGCGAACCTCAGCGGCGCGACGAATCTCTGGACCGGCTTCGGGGCGAAGGTTCTTTCCGCCAACGCCACCGACGCCAGCGCGGCAAAGTTTCAACTCTCGGTCCCCGCCGACGCGCCCGTCAGCATCCACGCGATGTGCGTCGCCTCGGTGAAAGGCGTCTCCAACCCGGTGCTCTTGATGGTGGACGACCTGGCCAGCGTGGCGGACGCGGGCACGAACACCAGCGTCACCAATGCGCAGCGCATCGCGTGGCCCGTGGCCGTGGATGGCGCGGCAGTGGCGCTCGGCTTCAAGTTCTACCGCGTCACCGTGCGGGCCGGCGACCGCCTCGCCATCGAGGCCGTGGCGCGCCGACTCGGCTCGAAGCTCGACCCAGTGCTGCGCCTGCTGGACCTCAAGGGCCGCGAGTTGGCGTTCTGCGATGACGAGTCCGGCCTCGGCGGCGACTGCCGACTCGCGCACGTCTTCGCGGCGGGCGGCGACTATCTCATCGAGGTGCGCGACATCCACCACAGCGGCGGGAGCGACCACCGCTTCCGCCTGCGCGTCGGCGATTTCCCGCTGGTGAGTTTGCCGTTCCCTGCCGCCGTGAAGGCGGGCACGAAGGCCACCTTCGACTTCGTCGGCCCGCAGGTGGAAAAGCTCAAGCCCGTCGCAGCCTCCGGGCCTCCGAACGCGACGCGCCTGGCTCTCTCAACGAAGTTTCCCGGCGGAAAATCCTCCGCATTCGCCTCCGCGTTGGTAAGCAACACCACCGAGTTCATGGACGCGGAGCCGAACGACACAGCTGAAACCGCCACGACTTTCACGCTACCCAGCGGGCTGAACGGGCGTTTCCTCAAGCCCAAGGACCGCGACTTCTGGAAGTTCGAGGCGATGAAAGGCCAGCGCGTTCTCTTCACCGCGCAGACGCGCAGCATCGGCTCCGCGAGCGAGGTGATGCTGCAACTCCGCGACGCGAAGGGCACCGCCATCGCCAGCTCTTCCGTGAACGACCCGGGCGAAGGCTCGGTCACGAACACGATTCCTGCCGACGGCGCCTATTTCCTCGTCGTGGACGAACTCATCCGGCGCGGCGGCCCGCAGCATGCCTACCGCATCGCGGCCGAGTTGCTCACGCCCGGTTTCACGCTCGACACCGACGTGGAGAAAGCCGAGGCCACGCCCGGTGGCAGCTTCTCCGTGAAGGTCAACGCCACGCGCCGCGACTTCCCCGGCCCCATCACGCTCTCGGTCCTCGGGCTGGAGGGCGCGCAGCTCGCCGAGGAAGTCATCAAGGAGAAGGCCACGAACGGAACGCTGAAGATCACGCTGCCGGAAAGCGCCAGGCCCGGCTCGCTCACCCATTTCCGCATTGTCGGCAAGGCGAAGATTGGCGAGAGCGAAGTGCAGTCAGCTACACGCACGACACCTGCGTTGAAGAAACTCTTCCCCGCGATGCCATTTCCTCCGCGCGAGCTGGAGGGTTCCATTGCCCTTGGCGTGAAGGTGAAATAGTGACCGGGCGGTCCCGACCATATTTTTCCAGCCACCGGAGTTCAGCGAACTTGGAAGAGCGGGCTCTGCACCAACTCGTGAACCAGCGTGCGGATGCCGCCGCCTTGCTTCTCCGTGCGCGTGACGAGTTCCTTGACCCCCGCGCGGTCGCTGAAGGCCAGCGGGCGGCCGGTGGTGTAGATGGTGAGCTGCTGCGCGAGATTCAGCAGCAACGGACGCGGTGACGTGGCGAGGAGGGTTTGGAACTCGGCGATGTTCGCGAACTTCCGTCCGTCGGGCAGCTCACCGCTCGCGTCCACCTTCGGCCCGAGCTTGAAGCTGATACCGATGCGCGGATCGATGCTGCCGCGCGGCGCGGGGTCGCCGTCGCCGATGGAACGGTAGCGCTCGCGCTCGCCGCCGATGACGTCGAAGGATTCCAGCGCGAAGCCCGGCGGGTCCATCTTCGCGTGGCACGCGGCACAACTCGCGTTGTCGCGGTGTTTTTCGAGTTGATCACGGATGGTCGTCGTGCCGCGCACGTCGGGTTCGACAGCGGCGATATTTGCCGGCGGCGGCTCCGGCTCTTGTCCGAGCAGGCGCGCGAGGACGAAGGCGCCGCGCGGGACAGGCGAAGTAGTCGTGCCGTTCGCTGTGATTTTCAGAATCGCGGCCTGCGTGAGAAAGCCACCGCGCGGCGAGCCGGACGGGAGTTT
>CAMBZO010000070.1 GCA_945872195.1 Akkermansia muciniphila
GCGTCCATCGTGCGGGCGACGGCGGCGAAGATGTCGGTGAACTTGATCTGGCGGTTGCAGAAGGCTTCCACGGCGACTTCGTTCGCGGCGTTGAGGACGGCGGGGAGGGTGCCGCCGACTTCGCCGGCGCGGCGCGCGAGGTTGAGCGAAGGGAAGCGGTCGGTGTCCGGCTCCTCGAAGGTGAGGGTGCCGAGCTTCGCAAAGTTCGTCTGCACGCGGTCGCTGCCCACGCGCTCGGGGTAGGTGAGGGCGTATTGGATGGGCAGGCACATGTCGGGCGTGCTGAGTTGCGCGATGATGGAGCCGTCCACGAACTCGACCATCGAATGCACGATGCTCTGCGGATGGACAACGACTTTCACGCGGTCCATGCCGATGTCGAAGAGCCAGCGGGCCTCGATCATCTCTAGGCCCTTGTTGAAGAGGGTGGCAGAATCAATCGTGATCTTGCGGCCCATGACCCAGCTCGGGTGCTTCAGTGCGCGCTCGACGGTGATGTCGGTGAAGGATTCCTTCGGGTGCAGGGCCTTGTCGCGGAAGGGGCCGCCGCTGGCGGTGAGCCAGAGGTTGCGGACGGAGGCGGGCGGCTTGTCATCGAGGCACTGGAAGATGGCGGAGTGCTCGCTGTCCACGGCGAGGACGCGGACGCCGTGCTTGCGGGCCTCGTTCATCACGATCTCGCCGGCCATGACGAGGATTTCCTTCGAGGCAACGGCGATGTCCTTGCCCGCGCGAATGGCCGCGAGGGCGGGTTGCAAGCCGGCGGTGCCGACGATGGCGATGAGGACGATGTCGGCCTCGGGCATCGTGGCGAGCTTGAGGAGGCCTTCGTTGCCGGCGTGGACTTGGACCTTGGTGCCGAGGGCGGACTGGAGTTCGTTCGCCTTCGCGGGGTCGGTGATGGAGATGGCGGCGGGCTGATACTTGAGGGTTTGGGCGAGGAGCAGTTCGGCGTTGCCGCCCGCCGCGAGGCCGAGAATCCGCAGGCGGTCGGGCAGGTCATCGGCGACCTTGAGCGTGCTGGTGCCGATGGAGCCGGTGCTGCCGAGAAGGACGACGTTTTTCATCAAGCTGAATCTCTCGTAATCGTAATCTTACTCTTAATCCTGCTCTCTTCCCCTGCGGGCAGCAGCGCGGGGAGGATTAAGAGTAAGATTAGGATTAAGAGCAAGAGGAGGCGGAGGTTCGTCATCAGCGCAGCAAAAAGGGTGTCGCCCTCGCGGACGACACCCTTGAAGAGAGGTCAGCCTTACACGTTGTAGGTGCTCGACGAGATGTTGCCGCCGCGGCCGGTCCAGTTCGTGTGGAAGAACTCGCCGCGCGGTTTGTCCAAGCGCTCGTAGGTGTGCGCGCCGAAGTAATCGCGCTGCGCCTGGAGCAGGTTCGCCGGCAACACGGCGCTGCGATACTGGTCGTAGAATGCCAGCGCAGTGCTGAAGGCCGGCACGGGGATGCCGCGCAACGCCGCCGTGGAGACGACCTTGCGCCAGCCCTTCTGGCAGCGCTTGATCTCGGCGCGGAAGAAGTCGTCGAGCATGAGGTTCGCGAGCTTCGGATTCTTGTCGTAGGCCTCCTTGATCTTGCCGAGGAAGGCGCTGCGGATGATGCAGCCGCCGCGCCACATGAGGGCGATGCCGCCGTAGTTGAGGTTCCAGCCGTATTCCTTCGCGGCGGCGCGCATGAGCATGTAGCCCTGGGCGTAGCTGACGATCTTGGAGCAGTAGAGCGCGTCGCGGATGTCGGCGATGAACTGCTTCTTGCGCTCGGGGTTGGCCGCGATGCTCGTGAGGAACGGGCGCGGACCTTTCAACTTCTTCGCGGCCTTCACGCGCTCGTCCTTCAGCGCGGAGACGCAACGGGAGTAAACTGCTTCCGCCATGAGCGTGATGGGGATGCCGAGGTCCTGCGAATTGATGACGGTCCACTTGCCGGTGCCCTTCTGGCCGGCGGTGTCGAGGATCTTGTCCACGAGCGGGGAGCCGTCCTCGTCCTTCTTGGCGAGGATGTCGCGGCTGATCTCGATGAGGTAGCTGTCGAGGTCGCCGGTGTTCCATTCCTTGAGCACCTCGTGCATCTCGTCGGCGCTCATCCCGACGCCGTTCTTCATGATGTTGTAGGCCTCGCAGATGAGTTGCATGTCGCCATACTCGATGCCGTTGTGGACCATCTTCACGTAATGGCCCGCACCGCCCTCGCCGACCCAGTCGCAGCAGGGCGTGCCGCCGTCCACCTTGGCGGAGATGCCTTGGAAGATGGGCTTCACAGACGGCCACGCCGAATGGGAGCCGCCGGGCATGATGGAAGGGCCGTGCCGCGCGCCCTCCTCACCGCCGGAGACGCCGGTGCCGATGTATTGAAAGCCTTTGCTTTCGAGCAGCTTGACCCGGCGGTTGGTGTCGTCGAAGAGCGAATTGCCGCCGTCAATCACGATGTCGCCCGTTTCCAAGTGCGGCAGGAGCGTCTCGATGAACTCGTCCACCGGTTTGCCGGCCTTGACCATGAGCATGACGCGGCGGGGGCGCTTGAGCTTGCTGATCAGCTCCGGGATGGAGTGCGCGCCGATGACGTTCGTGCCCTTGGCCTCGTTGGCGAGGAAGTCGTCCACCTTCGACGTGGTGCGGTTGTAGGCCACGACGGTGAAGCCGTGGTCGTTCATGTTGAGGATCAGATTCTGGCCCATGACGGCCAAGCCGATGACTGCGATATCGCCTGTAGGTTCCATGATGTTGAGTCGGGTAAACCGAATTAGGGGCAACAGCTTAATGGGGTGGACGGAGGCGGCGAGATTTTTTTCCGGCATGCTCATGGGGTTCTGCAGCTCACCCGGCCCTGTTTGTCCGCGTTACGATTTCCTGCCGGAGGATGTCCGCGAGGTCTTGGCGGGCGCGGATGCTGGCCTCGGAGAACTGTCGCGGGCGGACACCTCGTCCAACTCCGCGTCCGGGAACATTTAATTCGAGTCAGCTCGCGCCTGAGCAAAGCGCGGGCAAAGGGCTTGACCGCTTTTTGCCCACCCCTAGAGTCCGCCCAATTTGTTTGCTACTGGATGAAAGCAATTCTCGCCCTCGAAGATGGTTCAGTGTTCCACGGCACGGGTTTTGGCGCGCAAGCGTCGGCCGGTGGCGAGGTGTGTTTCAACACCTCGATGACCGGGTATCAGGAGATTCTCACCGACCCGTCCTACAAGGGCCAGATCGTGACGATGACCTACCCGCTCATCGGCAACTACGGCGTGAACGCGCAGGACATCGAGTCGTGGCGGCCGCACGCGTCGGGCTTCGTCATCCGCGAGCTGTCGCCGGTCGTCAGCAACTGGCGCGCGGATTGGTCGCTCGGCGACTACCTTCAGCAGAACGGCATTCCCGGCATCCAAGGCATTGATACGCGCGCGCTCACCAAGAAGCTCCGCGTGCGCGGCGCGTTGAACGGCTTTCTCTCGACTGAGCCGGGCATGACCGAGGCCGAGGCGGTGCAGCGCGCGAAAGAGTTCGTCTTCGTCGGCGTGGACTACGTCAAGGAAGTCACGCACAAGGCCGCCTTCGCGTGGGACCCGGACGACAAGCAGAGCGCAGAGTTCGATGTGGTGCGGGGCACTGCGCAGGTGGACGCGCGCAACTTCCGCAAGCCGCTCCCGCCGGCGGAAATTCCCATCGTCGCGTTCGACTTCGGGATGAAATACAACATCGCGCGCAACCTGCGGCAGACCGGTTTCAAAGTGCAGGTCGTCCCCGCGACCACCAGCGCCGCCGCCGCGCTCAAGCACAAGCCCGCCGGCATCTTCCTGAGCAACGGCCCCGGCGACCCCGCCGCGCTCGACTACATCGTGCGCGAGGTGAAGACGCTCGTGGACACCGGCATTCCCATCTTCGGCATCTGCCTCGGCAACCAGCTCCTCGGCCAGGCGTTCGGCGGGAAGACCTTCAAGCTCAAGTTCGGCCATCGCGGCGGCAACCAGCCGGTGAAAGATCTCGAATCAGGCCGCGTGGAAATTACCTCGCAGAACCACGGCTTCGCGGTGGACCCGGCGTCGCTGCCGTCCGATGTGGCGGTGAACCGCATCAACCTGAACGACCAGACCGTCGAGGGGATGCGCCACAAGTCGAAGCCCATCTTCAGCGTGCAGTATCACCCCGAAGCCTCGCCCGGCCCGCACGACTCGAACCCGCTCTTCGCCGAGTTCCGCCGGCTTATCGAGAAGAAGTAGGAGACGGCGTGAGGAGTCTCTGATTTTCTGCCCGCGGATAACACGGATGACGCGGATGGGAATTCTGCCTTGTCTTGCATCCGCGTCATCCGCGTTATCCGTGGGCAACTCAAAATGTCTTCGACCCTGCACAAAGAACTCCGCGCGCTCATCACCCAGCCCGGCCTCGCCGCGCTCGGCCCCGCCGCTCGCCCCGGCACACTGGCGCAAGCAGACTTGAACCGCACCCTCGACGAGTTGTTCCGTCGCCACGGCTCGCCCGCGAAGGCCGAGCTCATCCGCGCGCTGCTCCTGCTCTGGCACGACCACCACGACGCCTCGCACGTCATCTCGCAGAGCATCGAGAACCCCGACGGCAGCCTCGTCCACGGCATCCTGCACCGGCGCGAGCCCGACTACTCGAACGCCAAGTATTGGTTCCGGCGCGTCGGCCAGCACCCGTGCTTCGCTGAACTGTCGAAGCTCGCCGCGCCCTTGCTCGCGGCTGACGCCAAGCTGTCAGCGCAACTTCTCACGGGCGGCGCGTGGGACGCCTCCGCCTTTGTGGACGCTGTCGAAGTTGCGGCCAGCAAGCCCGCGATGGATGCACCCCACCCACTTCTCCGTGCGCTGCAACAAGCCGAGACCGAGGCAGCGTTGGACTACTTCCTCACCTGAAACCGGACGCGCAGCAGCGTGCCCCTACCAACCTTGAACGAACTCCCCGTTGTCCTTTCGGCCGTCCTGCCCGTGCTGCTCATCGCCGTCGCGGGCGTGGCGATGCGCAAGTTCGAGTGGCTCACCACCGAGGCCGACCACTCGCTGATGCGTGTCACCGTCAACTTGCTCATCCCCGCATTCATATTCGACAAGGTGCTGAACAACCCCGCGTTGGACCGCACTGAAAACCTCTTCCTTCCACCGCTGGTCGGCTTCGCCACCGTCGCGCTGGGCATCGGGGCTGCGTGGCTCGCGCTGCGTCTGGCGGGCCTCAAACGTGACGCGACGGGGCGCACGTTTGCCTTCAGCACCGGCCTCTACAACTACGGCTACGTGCCGTTGCCACTGGCGATGTCGCTCTTTGACCGCGAGACCGTCGGCGTGCTCATCGTCCACAACCTCGGGACGGAAATCGCCTTCTGGCTGCTGGGCACGATCGTCTTCGCGCACGCGGCCAACGAGCCGCTCTGGAAGAAAATCCTCAACCCGCCGCTCCTCGCCATCGTGCTGACGCTGACGTTGAACTTCACCGGCGGCGCGGCCTACGTGCCGGAGTTCGTAAAGACCACTGCGCACATGCTCGGCGTCTGCGCCATCCCGATGGGCCTGGTGCTCATCGGCGCGATGATTGCGGACCATCTCGGCGAGTTTCACTCGGAGCAAGGCTGGCGCGTGATGGGCGCGTCGTGCGTGCTGCGGCTGGGTTTGATTCCCGTGCTGTTCCTCGCGCTGGCGAAGTTCCTGCCGTGCTCCGTGGAGCTGAAGCGCGTCATCCTCCTGCAAGCCGCGATGCCCTCCGCCGTCTTCGCCATCCTCGCCGCGCGCCACTTCGGCGGCGACGGCCCGACGGCGTTGCGCGTGGTCATCGCCACATCGGCGGTGAGCTTCGTGACGATCCCGCTGTGGATTCGCGCCGGAATGAAATGGCTGGGGTTGTGAAACCACCCGGAGAAAACCACTAACCGGCACTAACCGGCACTAATCCGAATTTGAGAACAGGGATGTGTCGCTCTTTCCGCTGGGCCTCGTGCGTCTTGCCGACGGCGGTCTAAAGCAGAGGCCTTCATTAGTGCTGGTTAGTGCAGGTCAGTGGTTTTGACTCGTAGCCTTTCCCCCGCGCCCGCCGTCTGCCAGCTTGTCCGTGAACTTGCCATGAACAACACGCCTCCGAACAACGCCGTCTCGCTGCGGGACTTCCTCTCTGCTTCCACGAAGTTCGCCGCCAGCGCCGCCGCCCTCGGCACACTCCCCGTCGAGCGCTTCGCCCACGGCGCTTCCCCGGGCGATACCATCAAGGTCGCGCTCGTTGGCGCGGGCGGTCGCGGCACCGGCGCGGCGGACCAAGCCATGCAATCCGGGGCGGATGTGAAACTTGTGGCCGTCGCCGACGTGCATCAGGACCGCATGGACCGCAGCCTTGCTTCGCTCAACAAGCACAAGGACCAACTCGCGGTGAAGGCGGAAAACAAGTTCCTCGGCTTCGACGCCTACAAGCAGGCCATCGCGCAGGCGGACGTGGTCATCCTCGCGACCCCGCCGGGCTTCCGCCCGATGATGTTCGAGGAGGCAGTGCGGCAGGGAAAACACGTCTTCATGGAAAAGCCCGTCGCGGTGGACGGCCCGGGCATTCGCAAAGTCCTCGCCGCCGCCGAGGAAGCGAAGAAGAAGAATCTCAAGGTCGCCGTCGGCCTTCAGCGGCATCACCAGCCGAATTATCAGGAGAGCATGAAGCGGCTGCACGGCGGCGAGATCGGCGACATCGTCTCGATGCGCTGCTATTGGAACACCTCGCCCGTCGGCCCGAAGGTCACGCGCGAGCAGGCCGCGAAGCTGCTCGGCCGCGCGCCCACCGAGATGGAATACCAGCTCCGCAATTGGTATATGTTCGCGTGGCTCTGCGGCGACCACATCGTCGAGCAGCACATCCACAACCTCGATGTCATCAACTGGGTGAAGCAGTCGTTCCCCGTGAGCTGCTCGGGCATCGGCGGGCGCGCGTATCTGAGCGAGCCGGACCACGGCGAGATTTTCGACCACCACACCGTCGAGTATGTCTATGCGGACGGCTCGCGGATGCATTCGCAGTGCCGGCAGATTCCCAAGTGCAAGGGCGAGGTTTACGAAGCCGTGCAAGGCACGAAGGGAAGCTGGATTGCCGAGCGCAACGTCTTCGCCATCCGCGACCTGAAGCAGGAAGTGACCTGGCGCTATCAGGCGAAGGAAGGCGAGGCCAACGACGGCCATCGGCTCGAGCACATCCCGTTCTTCGACGCCATCCGCCACAACAAGCCGCACAACGAAGCCGAGCGCGGCGCGAAGAGCACGCTCACCGCCATCATGGGCCGCATGGCGACCTACGGCGGCCAACCCGTGACGTGGGAAGCGGCGCTGAACTCGAAGCTCGACCTGCTGCCCGAGCGCCTCGCGTGGGACGCCGCGCCCAAGCCCAAGCCCGGTCCGGATGGACGGTATCCGTTTGCGATTCCGGGTCGCACCGTGGCGCTCTGACGCCGTCTTCTCCTGCTCGTAATCCTAATCTTGCTCCTGTGCTCGGCGGGGCAGGGGAGGAGCAGGATTAGGATTACGAGCAAGAGTGGGAGTTCCCCGCGCTGGACAACCCGCCGCGAATTCCTACACTCGCCCCCGTTCCAGCTTGTTGAACGAGCTTGTCTTGTCCGCCGCGAATGTCGTGGCGGACGGCCCAGTCCAACGCGATTAAAATTATGAGCAACCTGATTGTCCCTGCCACCGCTCCGGTCACGCGCCGGAGTTTCTTCTCCACCTCCACGAAGTTCGCCGCTGGCGCCGCTGCCTTGAGCACGCTGCCCAGCGAGCGCTTCGTCCACGGCGCTTCGCCTGGCGACACCATTAAGGTTGCCCTCATCGGCATGGGTGGCCGCGGCTCCGGCGCGGCGGATCAAGCCCTCAGCACCGGCGAGAGCGTCAAGCTCGTCGCCGTCGCGGATGTGCACGAAGACCGCATGAAGGGCAGCATCAATATGCTTCGCAACAAGCATAAGGATAAGGTGCAGGTGAAGGAGGAGAACATGTTCATGGGCTTCGATGCTTACAAGAAAGCCATCGCCCTGGCCGACCTCGTCATCCTCGCCACGCCGCCCGGCTTCCGCCCGATGCAGTTCGAGGAAGCCGTCCGCCAAGGCAAGCACGTCTTCATGGAGAAGCCCGTTTGCGTGGACGTCGCGGGCTACAAGAAGGTCATCGCCGCCGCCGCCGAGGCGAAGAAGAAGAACCTCAAGGTCGGCGTCGGCCTCCAGCGCCATCACCAAGCCGGCTACCTCGAAACCATCAAGCGCATCCACGACGGCCAGATGGGCGACATCATGGCGATGCGCGCCTACTGGAACGGCAACACGCCGTGGGTGAAGCCCCGCGCCGACCTCGAGAAGCAATACGGCCGCAAGCTCACCGAGCTCGAATACCAGATGCGCAACTGGTATTACTTCGTCTGGCTCTGCGGCGACCACATCTGCGAGCAGCACATCCACAACCTCGACGTCATCAACTGGGTCAAGCGCGGCCACCCCGTCAGCGCGCGCGGCAACGGCGGTTGCGAAACCCGCAAAGGCCCCGACTACGGCGAAATCTTCGACCACCACGTCGTTGAGTTCACCTACGAAGACGGCTCCGTCTGCTTCAGCCAGTGCCGCCACCAACTCGGCTGCTGGAACGACGTCTCCGAGCACGCCATCGGCACCAAGGGCGTGGCGAACCTCGGTCGTTACACCATCACCGGCCCCAATGCTTGGCGCTTCCAAGGCGGCGGCAAAGACGCCTACCAGCAGGAGCACGACGACCTCTTCGACGCCATCCGCAACGACAAGCCCTACAACGAAGCCGTCTATGGTGCGGACAGCTCCATGACCTCCGTCCTAGGCCGCATGGCGACCTACTCCGGCAAGGAAATCACCTGGGAAGCCGCGATGAAGTCCGAGGTCAGCGACACGATGGTCAAGGGCATTGACCAAGTGCCGTGGGCCGAGGCCATCAAGCTCACCCCGAACAGCGTCCCCGGCTCCGACGGCATGTATCAAATCGCCATCCCCGGCAAGACCGACGTGCTCAAGGCCCGCAAAGCCGCCTGAGCCGCCGGGCCAAGACCGTTTCCCTCAGCCCGCGTGTCCGCAAGGAGCGCGGGCTCCTTCTTTGATACGTTCGGGAAAGGTGAATCCTCCGTGAAGCCGATGTGTGTGCGTCACCGACAGGTGTCCATCCACACTCCCTGCGAACCAGTGGATTGAAACTGCCGGAGGATAACCATCGGAACTGGACCTCCAGCGTCGCTGTCGGCGTCAATGCATTTGGCAAGCGCGCGCTGACATGGAGCAAGATGCTCGTGGGCCCTTACCGGCGCTCACGCAAATCGCCCCTTCACCCAGTTCACCACTGTCTCCACCATCGGCGCGGTGTGCTCGCCGGCGAAGACGTGGTTCGAGCCTTGGAGCGGGACGAACTCCACGTCGCTGCCTGCGCGGATGAGGATGT
>CAMBZO010000071.1 GCA_945872195.1 Akkermansia muciniphila
CGTTGCCATAATGTGCTGGGAACCATGCCAGCCGAAGGCCTCAGGATGCGAGCCGGAATTCCACTTTCCGTCCGGCGTTCACCACGGGGTGAAACGCAGGCCGAAGAGGGTCAGGACGCTGAGGGCAAGGAGGGCGACGGCGGGGACGAGCAGCGTCTTCGCGAGGCCGGGCAAGCCCTGCAAGAGCAGGTAGCCGCCGGTCATCAGCGCAATCATCACGCGCTCGACGACGATATCCTGGCCGACAAGGATCTTGGCGAGGCGCTCACGGACACCCGTGCGCCGCACCCGTCGGCCCGAACGCCAGCCGCCCGACTGCCCGAATGCGCCGGACGTGCAGCCACTCGGCCAGCAGCGTGAGCAGCAGGACAATGGTTGCAGCGAGGAGCGGAATCATTCGGAGAAGCGGCGCAAGATCCGCCGCCTTAAGCTCGGCCTCCGCGAGCCGAAAACCCCCGCGAGCCGGCGGCGGAGTCTTTCAGAAAGCGAGAGCCAAGTGGCACACAGCGCGACATCATTGGGGATGTGAATCGGTTCGTTTAGGTCACACCTGACGGAAAGCACCCTCGAAGATTCAGTCCCGACCACGAGGACCAGTTCGCCTACTCCATCGAGACTGACCGCCGCGCGGCTTTTTTCCCCGCGTGATGGGATTTGTCCGCCAGCATCCGGCGTTTGGCCCCTTTGGACGGCTTGCGATTCTGGCGGCGAATTTTCTCCAACTCCGCGCGCGCGGCCGTGCGCTGGCCTTGCTGCAAGGCGGCGATCTTGGCGAGGAGCACGCGGCGCGCGATCTGCCGGTTGAGCCCCTGTTGCCGGGACTCCTGACACTTGACCTGCAGGCCCGTCGGCCGGTGGACGAGCATCACGCAAGTGGAGGTCTTGTTGACGTTCTGCCCGCCGTGCCCGCCGGAGCGAACGAAGGATTCCTCGAGGTCGCACTCGCGCACACCCAGCGCGGCCATGCGCTGGGCGAACTCGGTTTCCGCGGTGAGAGGAGATGCGCTCATGAACGTGATCGTAGCAGGCGGCATGTGGCTCAGGCAAACGTCGAGGAAACCACCCGGAGCCGTCCCGGCCAAGCGGTGTGCTGCCCGGGCTTACCGCCGCCCGTCATACCAGATGGGGCAGGCGTCACGGCGGTTCAGCGCACGGCCCAGGCTGAAGGCGGTCTTCAGCATGAAGCGGACGTGCTCCCACGGCGTGTAGAGGTGCGCCTTCCGGCCGGACGTGAGCAAGGGGTGGCGCGTGAGGATGCGCATGGGCTTGAGCTTTCGCTGACGAGCGAGGCGATTGAGCCGCTGGCTCAGGTCAATTTCCTCCGCGGCGTAGAGCTCTTGGTTAAAGCCACCGACGGTGCGGAACGCGGTCGCCTCGACGAAGATGAACGAGCCCGCAGCCCAGTGCGCGCAGCGGCTGATAGTTGTCCAGCCACACACGAAGAGCAGTGTCCACCACGGCGCATGGTCGAGCCGGAGGGTGCAACCGCCGGCCAAGTGCCGGCCGTCGCGGATGACCTCTGCCACGTCGGCGAGCAGGTCGCGGTTCACGTGCGAGTCCGCGTCCACGAAGATGAGCCAGTCGCCGGTGGCTGCCGCCGCGCCGGAGTTGCGGGCGCGGGCGATTTGGTTCACCGGTTCGAAGACCACCTTCGCGCCAGCGGCCCGCGCGAGTTCTCCGGTGCGGTCGGTGGAGTTATTGTCGCAGACGATGACTTCGCTTTCCCAGCCGAGGGAGGTGAACGCTTCCCGCGCTGAGTGGGCCGCCTGCAAGGTCGCGCCGATGAGCTTCTCCTCATTGTAGGCTGGCAGGACGATAGAGATGCGCACGGGCGGAGCTTACTTGGCCGAGGCGCACGAGGCCATCTTTGAACTTTCCCCCACGCTGTTGCGGCGTATGTTCCCCTACGCGGCTGAACCCGCTGCTCCCAATTTCATGTCTGACAACAACTCCGCTCCGGTAACGCCGAAGAAGTCCGGCCTGCTCAAGAAGCTCGGCCTCGCCGCTGCCGCGCTCTTCGTCCTGCTGGTCATCGGCTACTTCGTCGTGACCAGTGCGATGTTTCAGAAGGGCGTCGTGCTGCCGCGCGTCGCGAAGGCCATTGGCGCAGACCTCACGGTCGAGGACACGAGCATCAGCCCGTTCTCCGGCGTCACGTTGGTCGGCGTGAAGCTCCAGGTGCCCGGCGGCGAACCCCTCTTCACGGCGAAGGAAATTCGCGCGCGCTACAGCCTCATGGATATCATCGGCGGCACCATCACCGTCGAGGAAGCCGCCGTCAGCGGCGCGGTCATCAACGTCGTGCAGCACCCCGATGGCACGTTCAACTTCACGCCCATCCTCAAGGCCACCGCGTCGAAGGAACCCGCGTCCGCCAAGCCCGCCGTTACTTCGACCTCCGCGCCGCCCAAGCTCAACCTCAAGTCCATCAGCGTGAAGGACTCCACCATCCGCTTCGCCAAGTCCGAGAAGTCCGGCGCGAAGCTGCTCGCCGAACTCACGGGCGTGAACGTCACCGCGTCGAACATCCAGAACGGCCAGACCGGCAAGCTCACGCTCGGCACCGACGTGAAGTTCGAGCAGACCGCTGGCGGCACGAACACCGTGGACGCGCTCGTGGCCAAGCTGGCTTCCTCCTTCGACTTCGCACTGAAGCCCGAGCTTTTGCCGCAGGGTCTCAAGGGCAATCTCCGCCTCGACCTCGCGCAGGCGCGCGGCGGCTTCGCGGACGCCAACGGCCTCGCCACCGTGCTCGACCTCGACCTCACGATGACCGAAATCAAACAGCTCGCGCTCCGGGTCGCGCGCGGCCAGCAGCAGCTCGCGACGGTCTCGGTCAGCGGGCCGTTCGACGCGCAGAAGATGGAGGGCAAGGTCCGGCTCGACGTCGCCGGCCTCGACAAGAACGTGCTGAACATCGTCGGCGCGAAGCTCGGCCTCGACTTCGGCAACACCAGCATTTCCCTCGCGAACGAAATCACGCTCGCCAAGGCCGGCAAGTCCATCGCCGCCACCGGTCAGTTCGCGGCGAACAACTTTGGCGTCACGCAGCAGGGTCAGACCACGCCGCCGCTGGACTTGAAGCTCGCCTATCAGGTCGCCGTGGACCTGACCGCGCAGGCCGCGACCGTCGGCACCTTCAACTTCACCGGCACGCGCCAGCAGCAGCCGCTCCTCGCCGCGACCCTCTCCAAGCCGCTCGCCGTCTCGTGGAGCACGAACGCCGCGAGCAACGTCGGCGACTCCGAGTTCGCGCTGAACGTGACGGGGCTGAACCTCGCGGACTGGCGGCCGTTTCTCGGCAAGGTCGCGCCAGACGGTCGCGTGGACGTGGCGCTGCAAGTCGCCGCGCAGAACATGGGCAAGCAGCTCGGCGTGAACCTCACGGCCAACATCGCCGGCCTCACCGCCCTCGCGGGCACGAACCAGTTCAGCCAGCTCGGCGCGAGCGTCTCGCTCAAGGCGACTGTGGATGACTTCAAGCAGGTGAAGCTCGAACTCCTCGACGCGAAGGTCACGCAGCGGGGCCAACCGCTCGCGAACGCCGCCGCCGCTGGCGTCATGGATGTGGGCACGATGAACGCCAACCTCGGCGTCTCCCTCGCCGCCTCGCTCACGCGCGCCGCGATGCTCGCGCCCCTGCCGCCCGGCGTGAAGGTCGCGGGTGGGCAAGTCAGCTTCGCGGGTCGCCTCGCGCAGCAGCTGGCCATCGCGAACAAGCAGACCAACACGACGCAGACGCTCGCCGGCAAGCTGAACCTCACGGACTTCACCGGCGGCTTCGAGAAGTATGCCTTCGACCGGCTCTCGACCGCCGTGGACGTGGATGCGGACTTCGTCAACGGCGCGCAGGCTGTTGTGCGCAAGCTGGCCGTCGCGCTGTCGCTCGCAGGCCAATCGGCGGGCACGGTGGAAGTTGCGGCGAACTACGACTTGAAGAAGTCCGCCGGCACCGCCTCGGTGAAGGTGGCGAACCTCAACGAGCAACTCCTCCGCCCCGTGCTCGCCCCGTCGCTCGGCGACATGAAGCTGCTCTCCGGCAACATCAGCCTCACGCTCGACGCCAACTACAACCCCGCCGCCGACACGCTCGTGAAGGCCGACGTGCAGGTCGCGCGCCTCCACATTTCCGACCCGAAGGGCACCGTCCCGAATGTCCCGTTCGACCTACGCATCGTGACGGACGCGGTCCTCCGCCAGCCCGCGACCAACCAGATGCTCATCACGCTCAACCGCCTAGCGGGTGGTGTGAACGCGAACGGCAAGCCCGGCGGCAGCTTCGAAATTGCGGGCAACTTTGACACGAAAGCGCTCGCCGGAGCCGCGACGGTGAAGCTCGTGGACTTCAATGAAGCACTGCTTGGCCCCGTGCTCGCCAGCGCGCTTGGCGACAAGAAGCTTGTCTCCGTCACCCTTAACGCGAATGCGAACGCGAAGTTCGCCGCGAAGGGCGAGACCGCCGTGACCGCCGATCTCTCCGTCGCGCGCTTTCTGATGGCCGACCCGCAGAACACGCTGCCCACCGTGCCGATGGACCTGCGCGTGGCGGTGGACGGCTCCTTCGCGCAGCCCGCGACGAACCAGACGCAAATCACTGTGCGCAAGCTGACGGGCAACCTCGCGCAGGGCGCGGCCAGCGGCGGCAACTTCGACGTGACGGGCAACTTCGACACGAAGAAGGGCGGGCAGTTCACGCTCAAGCTCGCGGACCTGAACCAGAACGCGCTGAAGCCCTTCATCGGCGGGGCGCTGGGCGACAAGCAGCTCCAGACCGTCTCCATCAACGCCAATGCCAGCGGCCGTTTCGACCTCGCCGGCGACTCCGCCGTGAAGGCTGACTTCACCGTGGACAAGCTCGTCGTGCGCGCCCCGAAGGGCGGCTTACCCGAGACGCCGCTGTCGATTCAAGTCGTGCTCGACGGCGGCATGAGCAAGCAGGTCGTGGACGTGCGGCAGCTCATGCTTGCGCTCTCGCCGACGCCGCGCGGCAAGAACCAGCTCGTGGTCACGGGCCGCGCCGACCTCTCGAACACGAACGCTTACCAAGCGAACCTCAAAGTCGCCGCCGAGTCGCTGGACTTGACGCCCTTCTACGACCTGTTCGACAACGCGCAGAAGCAGGCCGAGGCCGCGAAGCCAGCGCCGCAGCCGGCCTCGAACGTCGAGCCGGATGCGATCAAGTGGCCCGTGCGGCAAAGCTCGCTCGATGTGAACATCGGGAAGTTCTTCCTGCGCGACGTCGCGATCTCGAACTTCGTGGTCGCCGCCAAAGTGGACAACCACCGCGTGACCGTGAAGCCGCTCTCGCTCGTGATGAATGGCGCGGGCGTCACGGCCACCGTGGACGCGAACCTCGGCGTGCCGGGCTACACCTACGACCTCGCGCTGAACACCGACCGCATCCAGTTGGAGCCGCTCCTCACGACCTTCGCGGCGACGATTCCGCAGGGCAGCATCAAGGGCGAGGCGCTGGCGCAGATTGCCATTCGCGGTGCGGGTGTGACGGGTGAGAGCTTGCAGCGGAACTTGCAGGGCAACGTGAACTTCAGCGTGACGAACGGGGTGATTCAACTCAGCCAGTTCAGTGGCGAACCGAAGACGGCATTGGGCAAGCTCGCCAAGTCAGTGACCTCGGGCGTGCTGGCGTTCATCGGGCCGGCGGTGGGCATCCCCGACATCATGCGGCCGCCGGTGGATTACGTGGTGGTGGATACGACCATTGCCAACGGCACGGTCACCCTCGCCAAGGTCGTCGCGCACAGCCCGGTGGTGATGGTGGACGCGCGCGGCACGATTCAGCTCGCGTCCATCACGACCAACTCGGTGATGAACATCCCGATCGAAGTCTGGCTGCCGAACGACTACGCGAGGAAGTTCACCGGCGCGCAGTTCCCGGCTGGCTCGGCCTACGGACGGCTCCCGCACTTCGTGGACGTGCGTGGGACGATTGGCACGCCGGACGTGAAAGTGGACAAGGCGAAGCTCATCGGCAGCGCGGTCATCGGCAATGTCGGCGCGCTGGGCGACCTCATCGGCGGCAAGGCGGGTGAAACGGTGAAAGGGGCCGGCAGCTTGATAAATAACCTCTTCGGTGGCGGCCAGCCCGCCGCTCCGGCTGGGACGAGCACCAACGCTCCAGCCGCCAAGCCCGCCAACCCGCTGAACAACCTGCTCAACAACCCGTTCTTCAAGAAGAAGTGACGGGGCGCGTGCCGGTGACTTGCAGTCGCCGGCACGTTCGTCAGGGCAGTTCCTTGATGCGGATGTTGCGCCAGCGGACTTCCATGGGGTTGTCCTTGGCACCGACGCCGTGGACTTGGAGGGCGATGAAGCCGGACGCGGTGTAGCCGTCCTTCAGGTCGGCAGCGGGCACGGCGTTGACCCAGGTCTTGATGGAGTCACCTCGGCACTCGACGCGGAATTTGTTCCAGTCGCCCTGCTTGAAGGCCTTGCCCGCCTCGGGACGGTCCTTGAGGTCGTTGAGCCAGCCGCGCCGACCCTCGTCGTAGATGCCGCCGCTCCACGCGCGCGGGGCGGGGTCAATCTCGACCTGATAGCCGTGGACGCGGCCGGGGGAGACCTTAATAGTTTTTCCCTGCCACTCGTATTCCTTCAACTGGTCGTAGTAATGGCTGCGGATTTGGATGCCGGAGTTGAGGTTGGGGTCCACCTTAAACTCCACTTCGAGGATGAAGTTCGTGTAGTGGCGCTCGGTGCAGAGGAAGGAGTTTGGGGTGTTCGGGACGCACTGGCCGACTAGCTGACCGTCCTCAACGCGATACTTGGCGTGGCCACCGACTTGGACAAAGCCGGCGAGGTTCTTGCCGTTGAAGAGCGGCAGGAAACCCTCGGCATCCGGCTTGGCGGCAGCGGCGGGTTCGGCTTTTTTCTTGTCCGCCTTTTCCGCCGCCGTGGCGGGGAGCAAGGCGGCGAGGGAGAAGGCGAGGAGGAGGGAGGTAAGTTTGGTCATGTCAGTGGAACGGGTGGTCGCGGCGGGCGGGACGGTTGCAGGCGGTCAGCGGAGCGTCAGGAGGTTGGCGAAGCGCTGAGCGCGCTGCCGGTAATCTTCCTTCACCCGGCTAACTTTGTAGTCTTGGGCCTCGAAGTGGCCGGGCTTGTTCCAAAGGAGGTAAAGTTCAAGGGCGCTCGGCTCGCGTCCGGTGGCGGTGCGGAACGCTGCGGTCCGGTCGGCCAAGATGCGCTGCGTGATGGCCCAGGCAACCTCGGGGTTGTCGTATTCCCGGGACTTCGAGTAGCGCCGCCACACGTCGGGCATGATTTGGAACCGGCTGACCTCGCCGCTGCCGCCCCGCAGCGAGTCCGCCTTGCTGCGCTGCCAGGTGGTGGCCCCAGACTCGAACATGGCCAGCGATTGGCGCAGGGGCATCGCCTCGCAGGGGCAAAGCCCGAGCCATCCGACCAGCGCGAGACCGAGGAACGTTCGTTTCATAGGGGTTTTGACCCGGCGGCCGGGATGAGACCGTTGAGGATTGAATAGCACCGTCAATCGCCCGGCAATGCCCATTTTCGGGCTTGGGACAGGCTTGATTTCTCGGCTGGCGCGGGGCTTTACCCAAAAATCGGACTGGTCAAACCGCTGCATTTCCCCAAAGTGCGTGCCCGTTTATGACTGTCCCGTGGTTCAATCTGCTGTCAGGCCCCAATCCTTTCGCGCTCCCCGGCGCGATCCAGTAACCTTCTCACCCATGTTCACCGGAACCTACACCGCCATCGTCACCCCATTTCGCTCGAACGGTCAACTCGACGAAGCCGCCCTCGAGCGCCTCATCAAAGCCCAGATCAAGGGCGGCGTGGATGGCATCGTCCCCTGCGGCACCACCGGCGAATCCCCCACGCTCGATTACGAGGAGCACATCCGCGTCATCGAGCTGTCCGTGAAGTTCGCCGCTGGCCGGTGCAAGGTCATCGCCGGCACCGGAGCCAACGCCACGAGCGAGGCCATTTACCTCACCAAGGCCGCCGAGGAAGTCGGCGCGGACGGCTCGCTGCAAGTCGCGCCCTACTACAACAAGCCCACGCAGGAAGGCCTCTTCCAGCACTTCAAGGCCATCGCCGCCGAGACCGAGCTGCCCCTCATCCTCTACAGCATCCCTGGGCGCTGCGGCGTCGAGATCGCCGTGGACACCGTCAAGCGTCTCGCCGGCCATTGCCCGAACATCGTCGCGATCAAGGAAGCCGGCGGCTCCTGCGACCGCGTCAGCCAGCTCCGCGCCGCGCTGGACCGGCACTTCAACATCCTCAGCGGCGACGACTCCCTCACCCTGCCCTTCATGAGCGTCGGGGCCGAGGGCGTCATCAGCGTCGCCAGCAACCTCATCCCGCGCGAGGTCAGCCACATGGTGGACTACTTCCGCTCCGGCCGCCCCGACGCCGCGCTCAAGCTGCACGCGAAGTTCTACCCGCTCTTCAAAGACCTCTTCATCGAGACGAACCCCGTCCCGGTCAAAGCCGCGCTGGCGATGCTCGGGCAGGTGGAGGAAAACTACCGTCTCCCGCTCGTGCGCATGAGCGCGAAGAACCGCGCCGTGCTCCAGGCGACGATGAAGGCTTGTGGCGTGCTGAAGTAGGCCGAGATCCCGCGCAAGGCTTCAGATACTTGACGACGGCCTCGGTGCGGGAGCGGACGTGGAGCTTGTCGTGGATGTTTTGCGCAGGTGCGCGCGAACCGTGTCGAAGCTGATGGAGAAGGGTGGGGGTGAAACGGTCTCTCATTGAGGCTGGGTTCAGTCTTTACCTCCCGTGGAGACACGGCTGGGAGGGACTCTGGTTAACCGAGCCTCCTCTATTTCCATCCGTGAAAGTAAAAGCGCCGTTCGGTATGGAGGGAGCGTTCGGCTGTTATCCTCACGGAATAAGGTTGCCCGCCGCCGCCGCCGATGTGAAGAGGCGGACTCTTGGAGGCGCGCACGAATCCGCCTCCTGAACTCGGCGGCTACAACAAAACTTCCTTCACCACCGCGCCATGCACATCCGTCAGCCGCCGGTCCAGCCCGCTGTGGCGCACGGTCAGGCGCTCGTGGTCAATGCCCATCAGATGCAGGATCGTCGCGTGCAGATCGTAGCAATACGTCTTCCCCTCCGCCGCTTGGTAGCCCCACTCGTCGCTCTGCCCGACGGACACGCCGGGCTTGATGCCCGCGCCCGCCAGCCAAGTCACGAACGTCCCGCCGTTGTGGTCGCGGCCCACGTTGCCTTGCGCGAAGGGGGTGCGGCCAAACTCCGTCGTCCACACGACGAGCGTGTCCGCCAGCAGGCCGCGTGACTTCAAGTCCCGCAGCAGCGTCGCGATGGGCTGGTCGACGCTCGCGGCCATCGGCGGCAGCTCGTTCGGGATGTTGCCGTGGTTGTCCCAATTGTTCACCGCGCCCTG
>CAMBZO010000072.1 GCA_945872195.1 Akkermansia muciniphila
TTCGCCTGCGGTGCGCTGAACGATGAGAACTCCCGTCTCGGCGTCGCGCCCGGCGACAAGAATGGCTCCGACCCACAGGCGCTCATCCGGCAACTCTACACCTCGCCAACGCCTAACGGCGGCTATCTTCAAATCACCGCGGGAGCCGAACTGGTCATGGAGCATTTCAACTCCCGAGGCGAGCGCCTCTACCGTGCGGTCAAGTAGCCTGCAAGCGCAGCAATCCATCAGCAATCGCCTACGAACTCATAAAATACACCCTCGCACTTTTCATGAAACTAACACTCACACTCCTCGCCGCGCTGTTGCTTGCGCCAGCGGCACCGTTGCACGCTCAATCACCAAAGCTGAACGTGCTTTTCATTGAGATTGATGACCTGAACGACTGGGTCGGAGTCTTTGGCGGGCATCCGCAGGCGAAGACGCCGAACATGGACCGACTGGCCAATCAGGCGGGCGGGACGGTGTTTATGCAGGCGTATTGTCCCGGCTCGGTTTGCTGTGCGTCGCGCTCGGCGATGCTCACGGGGATGCGTCCGTCCACCACGGGCGTCTATGGCAACCGAAACAACCTGAAGTCATCGCCCATCGCGGCGAAGGCGGTCACCCTGCCGCAGTATTTCTCAAAGCACGGCTACCACTCGCTTTCCAGGGGGAAGATTTTCCACAAGCATCCGAGCTGGATCGGCATGGATGAAGGGCAATGGGCCTTCGATGAATGGGAGCCCACTTCCGGCGGTGATGGCCTGGATAAGGCCAACCTCCCGCTCAACAAGCTGCCCATGCTCGATGGCCAAAAAGCCAATGCCGACGCAAAAGAATTTGATTGGGGGCCGACGGTCACCACCACGAAACAAACCAGCGACTACCTCACCTGCGAGTGGATGGCGAAGCAGCTCGATCGTGATTTCAGCGGCAAGCCCTTCTTCATGGCCGTGGGCATCTCCAAGCCGCACCTGCCCTTTCATGTGCCACAGGAGTTCTTTGACATGCACCCGCTCGATCAGGTGCAGGTGCCCGAGATCGTTTCCAATGACTTGGACGACATCCTCACGCCGCGTGGGAAGAAGAAATTCGGGCCGACAGAGGACTTCCTCCGTGTGCAGCAGGCGAATCAGTTCAAGCAAGTGACGCAGGCTTATCTCGCCGCGTGTTCGTATGCCGATCACTGCGTTGGAGTCGTGTTGGACAAGCTGGCCAAGAGCCGTTACGCGAACAACACCATCGTCGTCGTCTGCGGTGATCACGGCTGGTTCCTAGGTGAGAAGCTCCGCTATCGCAAAACCGATCTCTGGCAGGAATCCACCCGCGTGCCTCTGATTATCCGCATGCCCGGCGTTTCGGAGCCGGGAATGAAATCAAACCGCATTGTGAACCTCCTCGACCTCTATCCGACGCTGGTGGAGTTGTGTGGACTGCCCACGAAGGAGGGCTTGGACGGTCGCAGCTTCGCCGGATGGCAAAAAACTCCTTCAGACTCCAGTCTTCCCACGCTCACGACGATGGGCTTTCAGAATCACTCCGTGCGCTCGGCCACCCATCGCTACACGCGCTATGCAGAAGGCACGGAGGAACTCTACGATCATCAGACCGATCCGATGGAGCGTCGCAATCTGATCACCGATGCCAAACTGAAACCCGTCGTTGATGAACTGCGCGCTTACCTGCCGAAACATGACCAACCCGAGGCCGTCGAGAACGAGATCGACAAGAAGCGCCTCCGCAAGGCCATGGCTCAGATCAAGCAGATGGGAAAGGAATACCGCGAGAAGGCCGAGCGCGGCCAGATCGACCCCGACATGATCAAGAAGGTTTACGACAGCCTCAAGTAACCGGCTCGCCCCATCACTCAGCCAACCATGAAACCTATCAACCGCCGCACCGCCCTCAAGCTGACCGCCGCCGGAGTCGGCGCGCTTGCCCTCAAGCCTGACGCGTCATTTGCCCAAAACACACCGCAGCCCTTTGGCGCGGAGTTCCCCGAACTCGACTCGCTCGCGACCGGCGAATGGTGGACCAAAGGCACCGCCGCGCCGGGCAAAGGCAAAAACAAAGGCAAAGGCCAGCCGGCTCCTCCGCCGATGGATGTGCCCCGGGATCAAGTCGTCGCCTTCGCGCTCTATACTCAGCAGAGCGGCGTGATGAAAATGACCGCGCAGCTTTTCCCACTGAAGCCCGGCGAGCCGCTTGAGGCGCGATTGGAAGTGCAGCGTGATGGCGCGTGGATCGAGATCGCAAAAGCGCAGGTGCTCTACCCCGGTTGGGACGTCCATTTTCGCGTGGAGAAATGGGACGCGACGAAGGACGTGCCCTACCGCGTGCGCCATGGCGCGAAGGCGATGTTCGACGGTTTGATCCGGCGCGATCCGGTGGACAAGAACGAGATCGTCGTCGCGAACATGTCGTGCAATTCCAGCCGCACCAGCGGTCAGCGGCCCGAGATCATCGACAATCTCAAGGCGCAGAATCCCGATTTACTTTTCTTCGCCGGGGACCAGACCTACCGCCACACCGAGCACACGGTCGGCTGGATCGAGTTCGGCCTGCAGTTCCGCGACGTCCTGCGCGACCGTCCGAGCGTCTGCATCCCGGACGATCACGATGTGGGCCACGGCAATCTCTGGGGCGAGAACGGCAAGCGGTGTCTGCGACCCGATGGCGCCGACGGGGGCTACCTCTACCCCGTGGACTACGTGAATCAGGTGCAGCGACAACAGTCCTGGAACCTGCCCGATCCCGTCGATCCCGCGCCCGTCGAGCGCGGCATCACGGTCTATTTTACCCGCCTGCGGGTTGGCGGAGTGGACTTTGCCATTCTCGAAGATCGCAAGTTCAAGAGCGGCCCGTTCGGCAAAATCCCGGAGATGGGACCGCGCCCCGATCACATCAACGATCCCGCCTACGACCCGAAGACCGTGGACCTTCCCGGTCTGCAATTGCTCGGGGCGCGTCAGGAAAAATTTCTCCGCGACTGGGGGCAGGACTGGGCCGAGGCGGAAATGAAGTGCGTTCTTTCCGCCACCGCCTTTTGCGGCGCCGTTCACATGCATGGCAAGCGTGACACCCGCCTGCTCGCCGACCTCGATTGCAACGGCTGGCCGCAGACGCCGCGCAACCGCGCGCTCGAAGAAATCCGCCGCGCGTGGGCCGTGCACCTTTGCGGCGACCAGCATCTCGCGGTCATGGTGAAAAACGGCATCCGCGAGTTCGGCGATGGCCCCTACGCCTTCACCAGTCCGGCGCTCGTGAACACCATCTACGGTCGCTGGTGGCATCCGCTCGATGAAAAGCCCGGCCCGAATCCGGTGCCCGGCAGTCCGTTGCCCTGGACCGGCGATTTCAAAGACGGCCTCGGCAACAAACTTAGCATGATGGCCTACGCCAATCCGCAGGACGTCGCCGACGAAAAACAGCGCGCCGACGGCTACGGGATCGCCCGCTTCGATAAGCAGAAGCGCACCATCACGTTCGAGTGCTGGCCGCGATTCGCCGATGCGAAACAGGGCGCCAAAGCGCAATTCCCCGGCTGGCCCATCACCGTCGCGATGGATGCGAACGACGGACGCAAAGTCACGGGCTGGCTGCCGGAACTGGTGTTTGAAGGCGCACCGAATCCCGTCGTGCAAGTCATCGAGGAAGCGACGGGCGACATCCTCTATACCGTCCGCGCCCAAGGCGGCCGCTTCCATCCGCGAGTCTATTCCACCGGCAAACACACCATCAAAATCGGCGCGGACAAGCCGGCCACGCGAACTCTCGCCGGTCTGGAACCCAAGCCCAAAGCCGAATCCGGCCAGCGAGCGGTGAAGCTCTGAACATCAAACCAATCCACCAACTTATGAAACACATCCTAGTCGCCGCACTCGCTCTTTTTCCCCCCATTACCTGTTTCTTGTCTCTTGGCCACGCAGAGGATCGCGGCAAGCTCATCTTTGAAGACAAGTTCGACCGCAACGAATCGCAGGAAACCACGGAGGAAATTGGCAATGGCTGGACCACGAACAGCAAGACCCGCGCAGGCGGTAATAAGCAGGTGGACCTCAAGGATGGTGCCATGCACATCACGATGCACGCCACTGCCGATCATGCGGTAGGAGTTGGGCACGCCGCCGAGTTTCGCGATGGCACGGTCGAGATGCGATTCATGCTGGAGGATGCGCAGGATGTCCTCGGTGTGGATATCGCCGACCCGGAGTGCAAAGAAGTTCACTCCGGGCACCTGTTCAAAATCGATTTCGGCACCAAGCAAGTGGTCGTGGACGACAAGAAGAGCGGCCAGATGAACATGAAGTTCTATGAGGCGCGGAAAGCGAAAACGCTGACACCCGATCAACAGGCATTCATTGCATCAAAGAAGAAGACTTTCCCTAATACGTTGGAAGCAGGCAAATGGCACGACCTGCTCATCAAGGTCGCCGGCGACACGGTCAGCGTGTCCATTGATGGGAAGCCCGTGGCATCCGTCACGTCCGAAGGCGTCGCGCATCCGACCAAACGGATGATTCGCCTCTCAGTGCCGCGGCAGGCGTGGGTGGATGATGTGAAGGTCTTCGCAGCGGCGGCATCGACCGGAAAGTAAACCAGCGATGAAACTCATCTTCGCACTTTACCACGCCCTGCTGCTCGCTCCGCTGACCGGGCTCCACGCTGCCGATAAGCCCAACATCGTCTTCATCCTAGCCGACGACGCGGGCATCGGGGACTTCTCGGCTTACGGCTGCAAGTATGGTGTCACGCCTAACATTGATCGTCTGGCCAAGGAAGGCATGAAGCTCACGCGCGCTTACAGCGGCAGCGCCGTCTGTGCGCCGTCACGAATGGTGCTGATGACGGGCCAACATACCGGTCACATTCTGCGTCGCGCCAACCAAAGCAAAGTCGGCCTGCTCGCGCTCCCCGCCGGCCAGACCACGGTAGCTCGTATGCTGCAGAACGCCGGCTACGCCACCGGTGGCTTCGGCAAATGGGGCTTGGGCAATCCTGAAACGACCGGCGTTGCGGAGAAACAAGGCTTCGATGTGTTCTTTGGTTACTACGACCAAAAACACGCCCACGATCACTACACCGACTATCTGATTCGAAACAGTGTCAAAGTGCCCATCGGACAATCGGGCAAACACACGTGGGCGGACTATGCTCCCACCCGCATCGCCAACGAGACTCTGAGTTTCATCGAGCAAAAAAAAGACCGGCCCTTCTTCTGTTATGCCGCGTGGACCCCGCCGCACGGGGACTTCGCTATCCCAGAGAATCCAGTCTTTGGTGAGAAACCTTGGACCGAGGAGGTGAGAAATTACGCCGCGATGGTCGCACTCGTCGATAAGGACGTCGGCCGCGTGATGCAGAAGCTGAAAGACCTCGGCATCGATGATAAGACGCTGGTGATTTTCAGTTCCGACAATGGCGCGAACCCGGAATTCATCGAGTCGCTCGGCAGCACCGGCGGACTGCGCGGCTACAAGCGCTTGCTATACGAAGGCGGCATGCGGACGCCGTTCATCGCACGCTGGCCGGGCAAGATTCAGCCGGGCACGACCAGTGACGTGCTCACCTCATTCGTGGATTTTCTGCCGACCGCGGCAGACCTCGTCGGAGTTCCCGCGCCGAAGGGCCTCGATGGGCATTCGATCGCGCCGACCTTGCTCGGGAAAGGTCAGCAAGTGCCGCACGAATCGCTCTACTTCGAAATCTACGAGCCTTACTTCCAGCAGGCCGTGCGCATGGGAGATTGGAAAGGCTACCGGCTCGGCACCAAAGCCCCGCTTGAACTCTACGACCTCAAAGCCGATCCCTTCGAAAAGCAGAACATCGCCGCCGCCCACCCAGACATCGTTAGAAAGATCGAAGCCATCATGACCGCCGAACACACGCCCTCTCCTCACTACGATGCACCCGAGCAAGGCAGCGCGGGCGCACCAAAAACAAAGAAGAAGAAAGCATCACTCCCTGAGCTGTTGAATCACGAAACATCAAATCCCAGAGCAAAGCGGTAACTGACTTCAACGATGAAACGCATCCTCACTCTCCTCACCGCCCTGCTTCTCCTGCCGCTGTCCGCGCTGCACGCTGCTGCTAACAAGCCGAACATCCTCATCATCCTCGCTGACGATCTCGGCTGGTCGGACCTCGGGTGCTATGGTGGTGAGATCCGCACGCCGAATCTCGACTCGCTCGCGGCAGGCGGGCTGCGCTTCACGCAGTTCTACACCTCCACACGCTGCTGTCCGTCGCGTGCGTCGCTGCTAACGGGGCTTTATCCGCATCAGGCGGGCATCGGGCTGATGACTTCCGATCAGGCCGCAAAGTATCCCGGTGCCGGCGACAAAGGTGAGGCGTTCCCCGGTTATCGCGGGGCGTTGAACGCGAACTGCGTGACCATCGCGCAGGTGCTCAAGCCCGCCGGCTATCGCACGGCTGCCGCCGGAAAATGGCATGTGGGCAACAGTGAACCGCCGACCAAGCGCGGCTTCGACGATTTCTACGGCTTCGTGGGCGGCTACGGGGTGGACTCGTGGGAGCCGCGCATGATGAAGCGCCAGCCCGAGGGCCGCCCGCAGCGCAGCTACCAACCCGGCGAATTTTTCGCCACCGACGCGATCACCGATCACGCGCTGGATTTCCTCGCCGACATGCGAAAAGCGGGCGCGCCGTGGCTGCTCTACGTCGGGTATCAAGCGCCGCATTTCCCTGTGCAATCGAAACGGGAGGACATGACCGGCTACCCAGAAATCTATGCGCGAGGCTGGGACAAAATCCGCGAGCAACGCCTCACGAAGCAGAAGAAAATCGGCCTGCTGCCGGAGAGCACCGCACTCACACCGCGCAGCAAGATTACCCATCCTGTCGCATCGAGGCGCCTCGGCTCGTGGACTGATGACGGGAACAATCCCGCGTGGGATTCGCTGCCCGCGGATCGTCGCGCGGACCTCGCCCAGCGCATGGCCGTCTTTGCCGGCATGGTCACCGGCATGGACCGCAATATTGGACGCCTCATCGCTGACTTGCGTGCGAGCGGCCAGCTTGACAACACGCTCATTCTTTTCCTCAGCGACAACGGCGCGTGTGCCGAGTGGGAGCCATTCGGATTCGAGATGCTGCCGACGCCGAATCCCGTGCCCGGCACCGGCATTAACCAAGGCACGCAGGCACTGCCGAACAAACTCTACCGCGGCGATGAACTCGCGACGATGGGCCAGGCGGGTTCGTTCCCTAGCTACGGCTCCGGCTGGGCGAACGCGTGCAACACACCGTGGCGCCTCTACAAACATTACGGCCACGAAGGCGGCATCGGCACACCGCTCATCGCGCATTGGCCGGCTGCCGTTGGGAAAGAAAAGGACAACGGGCGGTTCGTGCGCGAACCGGCACATCTCATTGACCTCATGGCAACGTGTGTGGACATCACCGGCGCGAAGTATCCCGCGGAGTGGATTGGAAAGAAGATCCTCCCGATGGAAGGCGTGAGTCTGCGCCCGTTGCTTGCTGCATCCGCCGGTAACCCCGCCTCGCTGCCTCCCCGTCTCCTCGCCTGGGAACATGAGGGCAACCGCGCGATCCGCGAGGGCCAATGGAAACTCGTCTCCCTCGCCACCGCGCCGTGGGAGCTTTACGACATGGAGTCCGACCGCGTGGAGATGAACAACCTCGCCGCATCGCAACCGGGGCGCGTGAAGGACATGTCCGCGAAATGGGAAGTGTGGGCGAAGCGCACGAACGTCCTCCCCAGACCCGAGGCACCGCCTGCGGCAAATCCCAAACCCTAGCTCAACTTTCCCGAACCGCTGCACCGCACCTTTATGAAGTTCACTCTACTACTGACATCCCTGCTCGCCCTCGTCTGTTCAGCGGTCGCGGAGCAGGAAACTCCGGTTGTGCGCACCCTCGATCCAAAGCTGCAGCCCAAAATCCAATTCCTGAATCCGGAATATCTGGTCTATCTGCCGGCCGGGAACACCAACGCCAAGTTGCCCTTGTTGATCTTTCTCCATGGCGCCGGCGGTGTGGGGGACGACATCCAGCAGGCCAAAGTCAAAGACGAGCCCGCTGAGATATGGAAGGGCATCCAGAAGTTCAACAAAGGTCCGTGTATTGTGGTTGCGCCCCAGTGCCTGAAAAAATCCAAGAGTGGCGAACGCGGCATCTGGACGCCGGAAGATCTCAACCTCCTGCTCCAGCACCTCAAGGCGACGTTGCCGGTGGATGACCGGAGAATTTATCTTTCGGGCATCAGCATGGGCGGCTATGGCACGTGGGCTTGGGCCGCGCATGATCCGCAACACTTCGCGGCCATCGCGCCGATTGTCGGCGGAATCGGCCGGGAAGGACCGAAGGACGTCACGCCCGACTTCGACCAATGGGCCGCCAATCTGGCCCGGATTCCCGTTTACGCCTTTGTCGGCGCGCTGGACACAACCGTTCCGCCGGAACGATCGGAACGCATGATTGCCGCCATTCAAAAAGCCGGCGGCAAGGAGGCAAAACTCAAGGTTTACCCTGATGAGGCACATGGAGCCGGGCGGGTCGTAGTCGCCTCGGCGGAGTATTACGAATGGATGTTTTCAAAAAAGCGGAACTAAGTAAACGCCGGTCGAAAAGTGCGGCGGGCAACCCAACCGTCGCGATGGTCGAGGCCGCTTTCCGCCATCACGGCCTGCACTGGCGCTACGTGAATATGGAGGTGCTGCCCGCCAGCGCCGGCGGCGATCATCATGAGCTTGGAAGCCGTTTTTGCTGCGATCGCCGGTTACCTCGTGCTTCATCAAACCCTGACGGGGCGGGCACTCATCGGCTGCATTCTGATTCTGGTGGGCGTGCTAGTGGTGCAATTGGTGCCGATGCTGAAAAAGAAGAAGGCTTGAGGGTGGCAACCCCACCGCTCATTTTCATCGCATTGAAAGCCGCTTTCGATCTGTTCGCAGAAATCTGAGGCTCGCTTCCGGGGCCCGCGCCATTCACAATTACAGTCAAATAATGAAACACCTCCTCCTGACCCTCACGGCGCTTGCGGTCGGCAGCCTCGTCGCCCAGGCCGCAAAACCGCTGCAAGTCTTCGTCCTCGCCGGGCAGTCGAACATGCAGGGGCACGCCAAGACCACCACCTTTGAGCACATCGGCATGGACCCAGCCACGAAGCCGATGCTCGCGGAGATGCTCGGCGCGGATGGGAAGCCGAAGGTCTGCGAGCGCGTCTGGATTTCCTCCATCGGCTGCGCGGAGGCGGAGCAGACGGGGAAACTGACGGCGGGCTTCGGCGCGTCGGGCGAGAAAATCGG
>CAMBZO010000073.1 GCA_945872195.1 Akkermansia muciniphila
GCGTGGTCTTCTCTGAATCACTCAGCGTGGCCTCGGCTCCGGTGCGGATGAACTCGATGAACTTCTCGAAGCTCGCGCCACCCCGGTAGTTCGCCGCGCGGAGGAACCAGTTGAACTGGTCGGTGCGCAGCGCGGTGGTCCAGCCGGCTTTCAGCATGCGCAGCGAGCGAGCATATTCCATCTGCTCTTCCTGGCCGGGCGCGTTCTTCAGCGCGGCGATGCCCTTGGCGGCGATGGTGGGCGACTGAAGTGCGACGAGCGTTTCGCAGAGCACCCAGTTGAGCGGGAAGTTCTCGGCAGGAAACAGCGGGTCGAGCTTGGCAATGGCGCGCTGGCGCGTGGCATCATCGGGTTGGCCGAAGCGGACGAGGCTGATGGAGTAAGTGCGAACGAAGGCGAGACGTTGCTCCTGATTGAGCTGTTTCCAATCCACCTTGCCCAACGCGGTGTAAATCTTCGCGGCCATCGCGGTGTCCACGGGCGCGTCGGTCGGTTTGCGATGCTGCGGGTCAATGCCCGTCAGGCGCGCGAGGCCGAGGAGTGCTTCGACCTGTTTACCGCCGTCCTTTTCAGCGAACACCTTGTCGGCCCACGTCGCGGCGGGTTGCCATTCGAGCGCGGTGCGCGCGGCCCAACGGAGGTAGCGGTCGCTGCTGTTCAAGTGCGGCCACGCGGCGGCGATGGCTTTCGGGTCGGTCTTGCCGTGGAAGACTTCGAGCGAATGGCGGAGGTCACGGGCCTTCGCAGCGACGGGGTCGGCTGCGGGCTTCGACGGCGCGGTGGATTCCTTGCCGGTGTAAGTCACGCGGTAGAGACCGGACTGCACCTTGCGTCCGCCGATGGCGAAATACATCGCGCCGTCCGCCGGGTGGATGATGGCGTCGGTAAGCGGCAGCGGTGCGCCGGAGAGAAATTCCTCGCGCGTGGCGGTGTAGCTGGAGCCGTCAGGCTTGAGGTGGACGGCGTAGAGTTTGCCCCAGCTCCAATCGAGGATGAAGAGCGCGTCCTGATACTTGGCGGGGAACTTCGCGCCGTAGCCGAACGTCACGCCAGTGGGCGAGCCGGGACCGATGTTCGCGACCGCGCCGAGGTTGTCGGGATACCACTCGGGGCGTTTGCCCGCGCCGTTGCGCCAGCCGTATTCGCTGCCGCTGGTGACGTGGTTCACGCGCGTGGGGCGATACCAAGGCGTATTGAAATCGTATTCCATGTCGGCGTCGTAGGTGAACAGCTCGCCGTCGCGGTTGATGGCGCCGTCGAAGATGTTGCGATAGCCGGAGGAGTAGGCCTCAAAATCTTTTCCATCGAGCGACACGCGGTAAATGATGCCGCCGGGGCCGAGCACTTCGCGCATGAAGCCGCGCCCGTCGGGCATGCGCGGGAGGACGTGATCCTCGCCCCAGATGAGCGGGACGCGCGAGCCGCTGAAGGTCGTGGGCTTCGTGCCGTTGCCCGTGATGAGGAAGAGCGACTTCGCATCGGGCGCGAGCACGATGGCGTGAACGCCGTGGTCGCCACGCGCGTTCATCTCGCGGAGGAGTTCCACCTTATCGAGCACGTCGTCGTTCTTCGAGGAGGTGACACGGTAGAGGCCGCTGGGGATTTTGTTCTCGTAGTCGTTCACCGCAACGTAGAGGCCGTTGTTGAACCACAGCAGCCCGTTGGCGGCGCGGATGGCGGCGGGGATTTTCTCAATCTTCGCCGGGTCGAGCGGCTGGCCGGGCGCGGGCGGCGCGAAGCGGAACAGCCCACCGTATTGGTCACTGGCGATGATGCGGCCCTTGCCGTCGGTGCAGAGGTTGACCCAGGAGCCTTGCTCGCCGATGGGCACGGAGTGGAGCAGTTCGACCTTGAAATCCTTGAGCACCTTGATGCGTTCGAGCGGGGTGGCCTTGTTCTCGTTGATGGCCTGGCCGGCGTTGGCGGCGGGCGCTTTCTTGGCCGGCTGTTTCTTGGCAGGCTTGGCATCCTGCGCGAAGGCAGAAGCGAGGCCAAGCGCGAGAGTGAGGGCGGTGAGGCGGAGCAGATGTTTCATAAACGTGCGGGGGAGTAGAGCAGAAGCGGGGCGGGGAGGAAACTGGGAGATGGGGGTGCGGGTGAGAAAGTCGGAAAGTGCTGTTGGAGTCGAAGTGTTTTCGCGCCTGCTCGCTTTCTCACCTGCGCCGGCCGTTCACTTCTGCCCCGGCTGCTTCGTGTAAGCCGTGACCGCCTTCACCTTCGCGACTTTTGCAGCGTCCATCACCTTCACGAGTTGGCCGACGGGCGCTTCCGTGTCGGAGCGGATGGCGAGCACGACGTTTGGATTTTCACGAACTTTGGAGGTGAGTTCCTCCTGCAACTTCTCGGCGGTGACGGGCAGGCCACCGAAGTGCAGGTGCGGCGCGGTCTTCACGATGTCCACGAAGAGCGGCGGGATTTTCTCGGCCACGCCTTCCTTCGCCTGCTTGGATTCGGGGAGCGAGAGCTTCACCGCCGGCTGCTGGCGAAAGGTGGTCGTGACCATCAGGAAGATGAGCACGACCATCAGCACGTCAATCAACGACACGATGATGACGGCGGGCGGGTTGCGACGTTTGTGGGTGGTGAACTGCATCGCTGGGCTTTGGATTTAAGCCCGGCTCGCGGCGCGGTATTGGCGCTGGAGGAATTCGTCGCAGAGCGTCTCCATCTCGACGGCGAGCGACTCCACCTTCTTGCTGTAGTAACTCCACGCGACCAGCGAGGGAATCGCCACGAGCAGGCCGAACAGGGTCGCGCGCAAGGCCAGCGCGATGCCGGCGGAGAAGAGCGTGTTGTCACCCGCGAGCGTCTGCTGGCCCATGCCGGTGAAGAGGAGAATCAATCCATACACCGTGCCGACGAGTCCTAGCAGCGGCGCGATGCCGGTGATGATTTCCAAGACGACGAGGCCGCGCTCCAACTGCGCCATCTCGTGCCGCGCCTTGGTTTGCAACGCGTCAATGTTCTCAGCCTTGGGACAGTCGAGGTGGTTGGCAGCGACGAGAAGCAGGCGGCCGATTGGAGAGGGATGCTGTTCGCATGAGCGGCGCAGCATTGGCAGGTCGGTGGGCAACTGGCAGTTCGCCACGGCCTCTTCGAGGACAGGGGGGATGACGCGGGCCTCTCGCAGCGCAAGTCCGCGTTCAATGATGAAAGTCAGGCTGAGGACCGAGGTCAGCATCAGCACCAGTATGATGGCTTGTTCCATTTGTCAGGGGCGATTGATGCCTGTCTCGGGGAGAGTTGAAAGTTGAAAGTTGAGGGAGGGCAATGGTGGAAGTGACGGCTTGGGCGACTCTCAACTCCCCAACTCTCAACCTCCCATCAATTGTAGAAGAACGAGAAACGCACGTCGCGGTGATCGGCTTGCATCTGCCGCCGCATGTCGCTCGGCCAGCGCGGATACGGCGCGGGATCCTGAATGGCCTTCTGGCAGAAGAGCGAGTAAAGCTCGCCCACGTCCGCGTCGTTGACTTTCACGTCCGTCACGCGGCCGTCGAAGTGCATCCGAAACTCGACCACGACTTTTCCGCGCGGGGTCGGGCGTGACTCCAGCAAGCTATACCAGCGCTGCTGGATGGCTTGGATGACGGCGGCGTCGTAAGCCCCGAAGGCCATGCCACGCGCGTCCAGCGCGCTGATGCCGAGGCGGCTCACGCCGCCGTCCTGCTTCATCTTTTCGCCGACCAGACCACTCTCCGCCCGCCGTGCGAGGGCTTCCTTGATGGTGCGCGGACGGGGGATTTTGGTCTCGGCTTCCCCCGGCTCGGGCGGAGGCGCTGGTTTCGCGGTGCTGGGGTTCAATGTCGGAATGGCTGCTGAGGGCGGGGTGGTCGGAGCCTTGGCGACTTGCACGGGTGCGGGCGGGGCAGGGGGCTTGGGCTGCGGCAAGGTGTCACCTGCCGGCTTGGGTGTCGGAGTGGGCGCGGGCTGCAAAGGCTGCGGCTCAACTTTCTTCGGTGGCGCGGCCTGCGGAGCTGGGGGCGGGGGCTGCGGCTTGGCTTCAATCGCGGGCTTGGCTTCAGGAGGCGGCGTCGGAGCTTTCGGGCTCGGCGTGGGCGGTGGTTCGGCGGGTGGGAGCGGTTTGGTGACTTCGGTGACCTTCGCAAACTGCTCCTGTTTGCCGTCCATCTTCGGGACGTTCGACTGGATTTTGGCATCCGGGTTGGCGGCGCGGGTGCTAACCACGGAGTAAAACTTTGTGTCCTTGGGAGGCTCGCTGGCTTGTGCGGGGTCCACGTCCACGAAGGTGAGCTGCGGCATCGGCGGGTCCTCCGGCAGCGGCTGGCTGGCGAGGAGTTTCTTCAGCTCCGGCGGCAACGGCTTCGCCTCATCGAGCTTCATCAACAGCGCGGCGGGATTGAGCTTGGCCGATTGGGTCTTGAGCCAGTCCAGCCACGCGAGGTGTGGCAGGTGTGCGCGAAACTCCCACGCCAGCAAAATCACGACGTGCGCGACGATGGAGCACACGAACGCCAGCACGAGCAGGCTCACCTGGTCGCGCCGAGGTCGCCGCGCTTTGAAGTCCGTCAAATCCACACCGCCAACGTATCAGGCGCGGGAAGCGGGCGGAAGGTGAAGTTCCGCGTGCGGTCTGGAGCTGCCTTATGGCGACACCGAATGCAACGGGGCAGGGGAGGCAGCAGGTTTGCGCCCCGACTCCCGCACTTTGCACTCGCGCCTCGACACGGAGCCGCGGCCTCGGAAGACTCCACGCGGCACCCGGTTTACTGACTCGTTGTGGACCCACTCTGGATTTTTCTGATCGGCATGGTCGTGGTGCTCGGCAGCATCCTCGCCCTGCGCCTCCACGCGTTTCTCGCGCTCGTGCTGGGCGCGCTCGTCGTGGCCGCGCTCACGCCGGCGGCGGCCATTGTCCAGCACGGACTCAGCAAGAAACTTTCCCCAGAGGCCGCGCAGCGGGTGGCGGATCAGCCGGTCATTGAACGCGTCACCCGTGAGTTCGGTGCCACCGTGGGGCGCATCGGCGTGCTCATCGCGTTCGCGTCCATCGTGGGCAAGTGCCTCCTCGACAGCGGTGGCGCGGACCGCATCGTGCGCTCCACCTTGCGCGTGCTGGGCGAGCAGCGGGCGTCATTGGCATTCCTTTCCAGCGGCTTCCTGCTCGGCATCCCGGTGTTCTTCGAGACGGTCTTCCTGCTGATGATTCCGCTCGGCAAAGCCATGCGGATGCGCACCGGATGCAACTACACGCTCTACGTCATGTGCATCATCGCGGGTGCGACGATGACGCACTCGCTCGTGCCGCCGACGCCGGGGCCGCTCTTTGTGGCGAAGGAGCTAAACGTGGACATGGGCCTGATGATTCTCTGTGGCGGCGTGGTGGGCGCCATCACCGCCGGCTCCGGCTGGCTCTATGCCCGCTGGATCAACCGCCGGCTGGACATCCCTCTGCGCGACACGGCCAAGGCCTCGCTCGCCGAGGTGGAAGCTCTATTGAAGCGCGACGAAAGCCAGCTCCCACCCTTCTGGCTGGCAGTCCTGCCGATTGTCCTGCCGGTCTTGCTCATCAGCGCGGCCACCCCGCTGGACGCGAAGGGCGGCGCGGAGTTTTACGCGCGCCTGTTCGCCGCATGTCCCGCGGTGATTGACGTGATCCGCGTGCTGGGCGACTCGACGATTGCGCTGGGCATCGCGGCGCTCATCGCGCTGGGCACCGTGGTGCGGCAAGGGCAGAAGGCCGGTGACGTGCTGGACAAGGGCGTGGGCGTGGCGCTGGAGGAAGCGGGCTTGATCATCCTCATCATCGCGGCGGGCGGCGCGTTTGGCGGCGTGCTCCAGCAAACCGGCATCGGCCCACGACTTCAGGAATTATCGAAGACCTACAGCATCGGCATCCTGCCGCTGGCGTGGGCGGTGACTGCCGTGGTGCGGATCGCGCAAGGCTCCGCCACCGTGGCGATGGTCACCGCGGTCGGGATGCTGGGCAGCATGGCCAAGCCCGAACTGCTGGGCTTCCATCCGGTCTGGGTGGCGCTGGCGATTGGCTGCGGCTCGAAGATGGGCCCGTGGATGAACGACAGCGGCTTCTGGGTGATTTGCAAGGTGAGCGGCTTCACTGAGAAGGAATGCCTCAGCACGTTCACTGTGATGTTGAGCATCATGGGCGTGGTCGGCCTCGGCGTGGTGATGCTCCTGGCCAAGCTCTTCCCGCTGGTGTAGCCGACGGCTACCGCGCCGCGCCACCCAACTCCCGCACATCCACCGCATCCATGCCCGCGGCGCGGATGGCGCTCATGCCCAGATCCGTGTCCTCATAGCCCCGGCAAAACTGCGGCTCCACACCCAGCCGGCGTGCAGCTTCGAGGAAGATGTCTGGCTCCGGCTTCTGACGCGTCACGTCCTCGCTCGTCACCACCGCGGCGAACCAATGCCGGATGCCGAGGTGCTGAAGCACTTCCTCGACGATGCGTTTCTTCCCGCCGCTCGCCACGGCCATCGGCAGCTTGCCGTGGTGCTCGCGGGCGATGGCGATCACTTCAGGAATGCCTCGCACCGTCGGGAGGAACGGTAGAAATGCGCGCTCCTTCTCGACAGAAACCTCGTGGTGGTCGTAGCTCAAGCCCTGCTCCTCGCGCAGGGTCTTGAGAATGTCGCGCGAAGGCACGCCGCCCAGCGCGTAGAAGCGTTCCTCGGTGAAGTGGATGCCGTGGCGCTGCGAGATGACCTGCCACGCATGCCAGTGCAGCGGCATCGTGTCGGCGAGTGTGCCATCGCAGTCGAAGATGAGAGCCTTAATCATGGGAAGAGGGTCACGTCGTCAGCGCCGCGAGTTTTCGATCCAAGTCATCGTTCATCAGCGGTTCGATGAGGCCGTCGAGGTCGCCCTCGATCACGTTGGCGAGGTTGTAAATCGTGAGCTCGATACGGTGGTCGGTCACCCGGTTCTGAGGGAAGTTGTAAGTGCGAATCTTCTCGCTGCGTTCGCCGGTGCCGACTTGGGAACTGCGCTGCGCCTCATACTTGGCCTTCTCGTCGGCGATCTTGCGATCCAGCAGACGCGAGCGGAGCACCTTCATCGCCTTGGCCTTGTTCTTGTGCTGCGACCGTTCGTCCTGACAGCGGACCTCGGTGCCGGTGGGCTTGTGAACGATGCGGACGGCGGAGTCGGTCGTGTTGACGCCCTGGCCGCCGTGGCCACCGGCGCGGCAAACCTGAATCTCGAGGTCCTCGGCGCGAATCTCAATGTCCACCTCCTCGGCCTCCGGCAGCACGGCAACGGTGCAGGTGCTCGTGTGAATGCGGCCCTGCGCCTCAGTGGCGGGCACGCGCTGGACGCGGTGGACCCCGCTCTCGTATTTGAGCCGCTTGTAAACGTCCTGCCCGATCACGCCGAAGGTGACATCCCGCATGCCGCCCAAGTCCGACGGACTGGAATCCATCGGATCAATCTTCCAGCCCTGCGTCTCGGCGTAGCGAGTGAACATGCGGTAAAGGTCCGCAGCGAAGAGCGCGGACTCCGCCCCGCCCGCTCCGGCGCGGATTTCGACGATGGTGTTCCGCGAATCGGTCGGGTCGGGCGGCAGGACGCCGCGCTGGACTTGGAGCGTGAGGCGGTGAAGCTCCGCTTCCAGCCGGGCGATCTCCTCCTTCGCCATGACCGCGAGTTCAGAGTCGGATTTCTCGGCAGCGAGCAGCGCGCGGTTCTCCTCCAAGTCGCGCTGGGCCTTGAGAAACGTCGCCCCGGTGGCGACGAGATCCTTGAGCCGCGCGTATTCCCGCCCCAACTCCTGCGCCCGGGCCGGAATGTCGAAGACCTTGGGATCACTCAACGCCGCCTCGACCTCCGCGAAGCGGCGGTTGAACTTCTCGATATGAGGACGGAGTTCCATCGGGAGGTTGAGAGGAAGTTGAGAGTTGAGAGGCGGTGGCGGCGGGTTCGGGCGCGTCTCTCAACGCTCAACTTGCAACTCTCAAACCAGTGTAACAAAAGCAATCGCCCGCCGGGCGTGAACCTGGCGGGCGAGGGCGTTGGGGAAAGCTACTTCTTCTGTTTCTTGGCGGCAGCGGCGTCGGCCACGGCCGCCTGAGCGGCCTGCGTCTTGGCGGCGCGCTGCTGGAATTTGTCCACGCGGCCTGCGGTATCTACGAACTTCTGCTGGCCCGTGTAAAACGGGTGGCAGGCGTTGCAGAGGCCCAAGAGCACAGTGCGGCGGGTGGAACGGGTGGTAATCACGTTGCCACAGGCGCAACGAAATTCAGCGGCTTCGTATTTCGGATGGATGTCCGTTTTCATGTCAAAGGGCGCGCAGAATACAAACGATGCGCGGCTTGGCAAGCGCTGTTTTGATTTTCGAGGCGTTACGGGCAACTTTCTTCGACTCCAACCTCGTGCCAGTTCTCATTTCAGCCACTTCGCCGGGTTGAAGTTGAAGATGAGCTGAAGGCCCGTGAGGAAGGTCATCGCATAGACCACCTTCATAAACACCAGTTCCGAAATCTTTCGGTTCAGCCACACCCCCAGCCAGACGCCCACCGGGATGAACGGCAGGAAAACCAAACTTTGCTGCACCGTGTCCGCCGTGATGATCGCCTGCGGCGCGAAGAACGGCAGGTTCACCATCGTCCGGTCCACCACGAAGAAGGGCAGCTTGATCCAGTTAATGCAGGTGAAGACCAGCACCGTCGTGGCCACGTAAGTCTCCTTGGGCATCCGCTGCGGGATGAGGAAGAGGCTCACCACCGGCCCGGCACCATGCGCGAACGTGCTCGTGATGCCCGCGCCGATGCCGCAGGGAATACCAACCTTCTGGTTCGGGGCGAACGCGCCTTCCGCCGCGAAGATGCGCTCCTTCACGAGTTGAAATATCACGAACGCCACCGCCAGCAGACCGATGCACACGTTGAGCTCCCGCGCCGAGAAACGGCCGATGAGCTGCACGCCGATGACCACCCCCACCACCACGCCAGGCAGGAGGAACTTGAGATTCCTCCGCTCCCACTTGCCCCAGTAGTGATACATGCTGAACGCATCCCCCGCGCAAAGCAGCGGCAGCAGGATGCCAATGGCGTCCTTCGGGCCGAAGGCCAGCACGCACAACGGCGTGGTCAGCATCCCCAACCCGCCGCCAAAGCCCGCCTTCGACAGGCCGATGAACAGCACCGCCGTCGCCGCGAGCAGCATGGAAGACCAATCTTGCACGCGGGACGTGTAAAAGCGGCGGCGCCGAAAGTCGAGCCGCTGATTCGTTTGTCAGGCAAAGATGTCCCGCACCACATGCCCCTCCACATCCGTCAGGCGGAAGTCGCG
>CAMBZO010000074.1 GCA_945872195.1 Akkermansia muciniphila
GAGGAGGGTGGTGAGTTGGGTGATGACGGCAGGTGGCCAGTCGCCGTGGTGGTCGCCGCCAGAACTGCCGGGGGTCCAGCGGTCGGCCTGGCCTTGCGCGGCAGCGCGGAGATAGGCGCTGTAGAGCTGGTAGAAGCGGGTTTTGGAGAGTTGAAGCTCGGCTTGGGCGGCGGCGGCGCTGAGTTGGTCGGCGCGGAACTGGGCCAGCAGATGGCGGTTGAAGGGAGCGGGGAGGCGGTGGCTTAGTTGCAGTTTTTCATGGGGCCAAAAGTAGTGGGGGAGGATGGATTTTGCGCTTTGAAACTGAACCCGGCAGAGAAGCCGGGCCACCACGTTGGTGATGACCCGACCTGCCGTTGGTCAGGCTTCAGACGGCGCTCAGGTTGCGTCCCCGCAGAGCCTTATCCTCCGCTGAAGCATCGCCGAGGATGAGAGTTACGAGCTGGAGGGCAACTGCCAAGGTGGGTTTTTGAGGATTAGTCCCCTTTTGTTCGCACAGTCCAGTCCTCTTTTGATCGCACCACGACAGCCAAAAGTGCTACGGGGTCTATTACGCAAGCCCGACTTGCGCCGCAAATGTCCGAACCTTTTCTCTGGCCGCGCCGAGATTTCCCGCCTAGCGTTCTTATAACTAGCACCCCCAGCCCAGCCCATGGACACATCTTTCAACTGCCCCAAGTGCAACATCAACATCACAGCCGACGAGTGCGTCGTGGGCGAGGAGGTTGACTGCCCGAAGTGCAGCGAAAAATTCCGCGTCCCGCTGCCTCAGAAACCCAATACCATCCCCGTCGTGCCGCCCGCGGCTGCTCCCGCCGCCACGGCACCGGGCCCCGCCAAGCCCGAGGCTCCCAAGCCCGCCGCGCCAGAACACAAGCCGTTGAGCGTGCCCCAGCGCTCTGGCCCGCAGGAATCCCTCGTAAAGAAGGTTGCGCACACGGAGCACAAAGACGAGCCGCCGAAGATTCGCCTCAAGACCATCAAGCGCGGCTCGTGCGTCGAGGTGGGCCACGACCTCTTCGATGAGAAGGTGACGGAGTTTCTCAACAAGGTCGGCCAGGAAAATATCATCCACATACACACCATCGGCTATGGCGCGATGGACTCCACCGGCCACATGCTCCCCGACTACGGCATCCTGATCGTTTACAAAGGCTGACGGGCACCGCGTGCGCACGCCGCGCAATGCAAACGTGCGGTAGGGGGAGACGGCTCACCAGTCGGTTCACCTCGAACTCCGAAGCAACCATCGGCACGGAGTTCGGCGTTCACGCCGCAGAAAGCCTCGACCGAAACGCCCGCTCATTCCCCGCCGCGCTCCGCCACCACCTCACGCCCAATACTGGTAGTTCACTTCAGGGAAGAGGTTGTCCAGCCACTCGACGCGCGCGAGCCACGGCTCGTCCACGCGCGTGGTGGTGAGCATCTCGTGCAACGCGAGGAAGCGCAGGAGATGGTCTTTCACCCGCTTGCGCGCGTAGTCCGGGCTGGTGCCGGTGCGCAGGATGAAGGGCCAGTCGCTGGCTTGCGCGAGGAGGAGTTCGCGGGCGGCTTGGTTCAGCGCGCGGAGGGTGAGGCCGGCGGCTTGCGGGTGCGCGCGGGCCAGGGCGGTCATGCGCTCTTGCGCGATGGTCAGGTGCGGGAGAATCCACTCGTTGGTCTCGTTGAGCCAGAGCTTCCAGTAGCCTTCCTCGCCCCAGCTCGAGGGGCTGGGCCGCACGATTTGCAGGGTGGCGTTTTCCTTCAGGTAGTCGCTGGGCGTGACGAGGGTAAAATCCTGCTGGTCGTAGTAGGCCTTGCGCACGAAGAGGTCGAGGAAGTCGGGGCCTTCATACCACCAGTGGCCGAACAGTTCGGCGTCGTAGGGCGCGACGATGAGCGGCGGGCGATCCATGATTTCGCCGAGCTTGCGCGCCTGCTCGCGACGGGCGGCGAGGAAGTGGGCGGCGTGCGCTTCCACGGCTGCGAGCGCGAGGGCGCGGTCATAGACTTCCTTGTCCGGCGTGGGACCGGTGATGCGACAATACTTGAGGCCGGTGAAGCCCCGCAGGTCCGGGCTGGGCAGGTAGGGGCGGACGTAGTCGAGGTCGAGGTCGAAGCCCACGTCGCGGTAGAAGTCGCGATAGCGCGGGTCGCCGGGATAGCCCTCGTTGCGGCTCCAGACTTGGCGTGCGGATTCGAGGTCGCGGGCGAAGGCGGCGATGCCATTCGGCGTGAGCACGGGTGCGAAGACGCCGTAGCGCGGACGGGGTCGGGCGTGCAGCAGTCCGTGCGTGTCCATGATGAACCAGCGGATGTTCGCCTCCTGTAACACGGCCTCAACGCCCTCGAAGTAGGCGCATTCCGGCAGCCAGATGCCGCGCGGGTCGCAGCCGAAGCAGCTCCGGTAGTGGTCGCGCGCGGTGAGGATTTGTGCGCGGACGGAGGGCGGGTGGTTCAACAGCGGCAGGAGTGCGTGCGTCGCGGCGGTGGTGATGATTTCGAGGCGGCCCAGCTCCTGAAACTTGCGGAACGCGCCCACGAGGTTGCGCCCATAGGCGAAGTAAGTCGCGCGCAAGTCGGTGAGCCGCCGGTGATACATCCACGCCAGTTCGCGGAACTCGCGGTCCCAGTGCGTGCGATGGATTTCCTTGTCGGCCAGCTCCAGCAAGCCTTCGAGATGCCGCACGTAGCGGTCTTGCAGGAGCGGGTCCAGCAGCATCGCGCAGAGCGTGGGCGAGAGCGAGAGCGTGAGGCGCGTCTCCATGCCGAGTTTCTGCCAGCCTTCCATTACATGGATGAGGGGCAGATACGTTTCCGTGACCGCCTCGAACAGCCAGCTCTCCTCGAGGAAGCGGTCGTGCTCCGGGTGGCGCACGAAGGGCAGGTGCGCGTGCAGCACGAGTGCGAGGTGACTTTGCATCAGACGGGCATTGAACCGGAACTCGGCGCGAGGGCAAAGTTTTTTAGCCGGGGAGAAAGATTTGGACACTGAGAGCTGGGGAATCCAGCCAACTCTCCGCTCGCCAAGAACCGCCGCTGGCGAGATATTCCTCCATCATTCCGATCCGATGCTCGCTCCAAAAATAGCGATTAACCGTGCCGCTCGCGCATTCGCCAGCATCCGCCCGTGAACACTGACTGCCAACCCCACGCACTGCGCCTCGCGGCAAGGAGAACCTCATGATTTCCTTCATCGTCTTTTGCCTCGTTGTCGCCGCCCTCGCCTGGCTCTTCAACCGGGTGAACACCCTCTCCGACGCCAACGACGAAGTGCGCGGTCGGCTCAACCTGCTCGGACAGCGTCTGCAAAAAATGGAGGCCGTGCAAAAGGGCGCGTTGGTGGAATCCGCCTTCGTTCCCGCGCCATCGCCTGCAGCGGTCGTGGAACCCGCACACACGCACGCCGTCCCACCGCCGCCCGTGACAGAGCCCGAGTTGGCCGAGATTCCAATTGAGTTGCGGCCTTGGCCGGAGGTCATGGCGATGACGGCAACGCCGACAGAGACAGTCCTGCTGGAGACGGAGGTGAAACCCTCGGCAGTTCCCCCGCCGCTGCCACCAGCGCTGCCACCAGCGCTGCCTCCGATCCCAGTCGTTCCCGCTTACCTCAAGTCCACGGCTCCCGCGCCTGAGCCCGGGAGCCAGACGCCTGCACCACAAAAAGCCGCGCCGTCCGTGCCCGCGGCTCCGCCCGCGCTGCCACCGTCCGCCGAAATCCGGCTCGGCACCTACTGGTTTGTGCGCGTGGGCGTGGTGATGCTGCTCACCGGCTTCGTATTCCTCGCGAACCTCGCCTACCGCGATTGGGTCTCGCAGATGGGCCCGGCAGGCAAACTCTCGCTCCTCTACCTCGTCAGCGGCGTGCTGCTGGGCGTGGGCGCGTGGCTGCAGCGCAAGGCCGCGCAGGCCTCGCTGAACAACTTCGCGCAAGTCCTCCTCGCGGGCGGCTTAGGCGCGGTCTATTTCACAACCTACGCCGCGCATCACTACGAGCCATTACGCGTCATCGGCAGCGCCGCGCTGGACGGCGCGCTGCTGCTCGCGTGGGCGGCCTTCATCGTGTGGCTCGCGGACCGGAAGAAGTCCGAGACGCTCGCGCTCTTCGCGCTCGGCCTTGGCTACTACACCGCCGTCGTCACTCGCGTCGGCACCTTCACGCTCTACTCGAACCTCGTGCTCACCGTCGCCACCGTATTCTTCCTCGTGCGCAACCGCTGGGCGCATCTCACGCTCGCGGGCCTCGTCGCATCCTATGGCGGCTTCGCGTTCTGGCGCTTCTTCCACGACGGCCACTGGCTGCTGGGTGCGCCGACGGAGGACCTCGTGCTGTCGGCCCTTTTCCTCGCGGGCTACTGGGCTTGCTTTACGGCGGCAACCTTCCTTGCGCAGGGCGATTTGCTCGCGGACAAACGCCGCGCGGCCTTCCTCAGCGCAAACAACGCCGCGTTCTTCGTCCTCGTCACGCTCTCGATGGCGGCGGCCCGTGGCTGGCAGTTGTGGCAATTCTGTCTCGGCTTCGGCGCGGTGCTGCTTGGGCTGGCGGCCTTCGCGCGCACGCGGCTGCCGCAGGAACCGTCCGTGCGCGCGGCCTATCTCACGCAAGGCCTGTTGCTCGTCACGCTCGGGCTGATAACGAAGTTCAGCGGGCAACAGCTCGCGGTGCTGCTCGCAGCGGAAAGCGTCGTGCTGCTCACGCTCGGTTTGCGCCAGCCCAGCCGTCTGCTGCGCGCCGGCGCGTTTGTCGTAGCGACCCTTGCGGCCGGCTGGTTCGTGTTGGGCTGGGAGCCGGGGCAACCCGTCGCGCTCGGCCTCGGCGTCACGGGCCTGCTCCTGTTCAACGCGTGGTGGATGGGCCGGCACGAAGACCCGGCGGACACCACGCTGCTGCGGCCCCGCACGACTTGGCTGTCGCTGCTCCCTCTCGTCGCAGGAGCCGAGACGATTCTCCAGCACGCCGCTAGCAATAGCCGCATCGCCGTGTGGCTGATGGGTGCGGGATTGTTGCTCACGCTCTCCGTTCACGTGCTTCGCACGCGGGAGATAACGTTGTTCGCGCAGGGTTATTTATTCCTCGCGCACGGGTTCTGGCTCGGCAGCGGCGGTGGCTGGTCGGCCCTCCCGGCGTGGCGTCCGGTGCTCCTGCTACTCGGCACGCTGGCGGTCATCCACTGGTGGACACGCCAGACGGTGCTCGGCCACCGCAAGTTGGCGGAGACCTTCGAGACGGGCTACGCGCTCGCCGTGGTGGCGCTTCTCTACTCGTGGCTGCACGGGCACTTCTCCCCCGAGCACTGGCTGCTCGTCGCGTCCGCGCTCGCGCTGGCGGTGACAACTTACGGCGCGCTGACCCGCGCGTGGCGACTGGCGGCGGCAGGCCAATGCTTCGCGCTAGTCGCGGCAGCCGGCTTCGTCCAGCACCTGCAAGTGCCGCATCCGGAATGGGCCTTCGCCCTCGCGCCCATTGCGATGCTCCTGATCGTTTCGGCTGCAACGCACTGGGCGACCGTGCGTCGCACGGAACTCACCGGCGAATTGCGCGCCACGTTGCAGGTTATCGCCGACGCGTATAAGTGGGTCGCGTTCGCGATGGTCGTGGCGATGGTGTTCCGCTACGTGCCGTTGGAACATCGCCCGTGGACCTTTGCCCTGCTCGGCGGCGCGTTCTTCGGTGTCGCGGGCTGGCTGCGGACACCGCAGCCGCTGCTGGCAAGCGGGCTGTTGCTCGGCCTCGGACTGCTCACGCTACTCGCGCCAAGCGGCCCGGGCGGCACGCTCTTCTCCGTGCCCAACCTGCTCGCGGTGCTGCTGCCGCTCGCGCTGCAACAGGTCGCGCGCCGCGTGCCCGATCGGTTTCCGATGCCCGCGAACATGCACATCGTCGTGCTGCTCTTCGCGGGTGGTTTCCTTTGGCTGCACGTGACGCGCTGGCTGATTCCGGAGCGCGACGGCCATTTCTTCACCGTCGCGTGGTCGGTGCTCGGGCCGGTGTTCTTCGCCATCGGGGTGTGGCTGCGCGAGCGGACCTACTTCATGCTCGGGCTGGGCTGCCTCCTCGCCGCGCTCGCCCGCGTGGTGCTGCACGACGTGTGGCAGCCGGAGCTGTTCCTGCTGAACTTGCTGCCGATGTTCGCCGTCCTCGCGCTGCAACGCGTCGCCCGCAAGCATCCCGACGGAGCGGCGCTGCCGGACACCGCGCACATGGCGGCAATCGCGGTGAGCGGCTTGAGTCTCTGGCTGTTTCTCTCTCGCTGGGTCATCCAGGCGTCAGGTGGAAAGTTCTTCCTCACGGCGAGCTGGGCGGTGCTGGCGTTGGTTGTGTTCGGCACGGGCTTCGCGCTGCGCGAACGCGTGTATCGCTGGCTCGGACTGGCGGTGCTGGCGGGCGCGCTGGGGCGCGTGGTGCTGCTCGACGTGTGGCAGCTCGCGCTGCTCTATCGCGTGTTGAGCTTCATGGCGCTGGGCATCGTGCTCATCGTGCTGGGCTACGTTTACAACCGCTGGCAGGAAAAGATTCGGGAGTGGCTGTGAGGAAAGTAGAGAGTTGAAAGAAAGCCAGCGCCGCGAGGCGCAGGCCTCTGTGCGGCAGTAACTTGGTGCTTGGGCTTTGGAATTCCCCTCGCCTAACCTGCCGCTATGCAAGTCCGCTTTCTCGCCCTCCTCGCGTTGTTCATGGTCGTCGCCCCAGCTCGCGCCGCCTCGCTCTCCGCCGAGCAGCAAACCCACCTTTGCCGCTGGTGCTCCGCGCAGTTCGCCCCCGCGCCCGTGGATTCGCCCGCCTACCGAAAATATGCGCCCGACCGCCGCGTGGACATCCTCCACCTCGCGCTCGACGTGACGCCGGATTTCAAGGCCCGCACCCTCGTCGGCACCGCCACCGTCACCTTCAAACCCATCGCCACTCCGCTGGAAGAGCTGCGGCTGGACGCGGTGGACCTGCGCATCGCGTCCGTGACCAGCTCGGAGAAGTTACTCGGCCACCAAGTCACCGACCGCGAGATTGTCTTCACCTTCGCCCCGCCGATTCCGGTCGGGAAAGAGGCGCGCGTGGTGGTGAAGTATTCCGCCGAACCGCGCAAAGGCCTCTACTTCCGCACGCCGGAAATGGGTTATCCCGAGACGCATCTCTGGACGCAAGGCGAGCCGAGCGAGGCGCGGCATTGGTTCCCGTCGTTCGACCATCCCGTCGAGAAGTTCACCAGCGAAGTCACCTGCCATGTGCCCGCCGGCATGGTCGCGCTCTCGAACGGTCGCCAAGTTTCCGCCCAGCCCAGCGCGGGTGGACTCACCGCGTTTCATTGGCTGCAGGAGAAGCCGCATGTGACCTACCTCATCACGCTGGTCGCCGGGCAGTTGAAGAAAATCGAGGACAAGCACCGCGACATCCCGCTGGAGTTTTGGACCACGCCCAGCGACCTCGCCGCCGCCCCGAACTCCTTCCGCCACACCAAGCACATGATGGAGTTTTTCGAGCGCGAGATTGGCGTGAACTACCCGTGGGCGAAGTATGGCCAGGCCGCCGTCCACGACTACCACTGGGGCGGCATGGAGAACACCAGCCTCACCACGCTGAACTACCGCACGCTCTTCACCGCTGAGACGGAGAACCTGTTCAGCAGCGACAGCCTCGTCGCGCACGAGTTGGCTCACCAGTGGTTCGGCGACTTCGTGACGTGCAAGGACTGGAGCCAAATCTGGCTGAACGAGGGCTTTGCCACCTACTACGATTGGCTCTGGCAGGGCGACTTCGGCGGCACGAACGAAACGCTTTACGCCCTGCACAGCGCGGCCAAAGGCATTCTCGCGAACCAAAACGAGACGCGGGGCATCGTGTGGCGGAAGTTCGGCGAGCCGGAGGAGATGTTCAACTACCTCGCCTACCCGAAGGGCGCGTGGGTGCTGCACATGCTGCGCTGCCAGCTCGGCGCGGACCTGTATCGCCGCTGCGTCCGCACGTATCTGGACCGCCACGCGTTCGGCTCGGTGACGACGGAGGATTTGAAGAAGGTTATCGAGGAGCTGTCGGGCCGGAGCTTCGACCGCTTCTTCGACCAATGGGTCCACGGCATCGGCGCGCCAACGCTGGACGTGACTTACGCGTGGGACGAGAAGGCCAAGCTCGCGCGCGTGAGCGTGAAGCAGTCGCAGAAGATTTCCGACGAGGCTCACCTCTTCCAGTTCCCGCTGACGCTGCGCTTCAAGTCCAAGTCCGGCACCACCGACCACACGGTGCAGGTCCGCGACAAGGAGGAGGACTTCTACCTGCCGCTGAAGGCTGCGCCCGACGTGGTGCGCGTGGACCCCGGCCTCACGTTGCTGGCGCGCATCAACTTCAAGCCCGCCACGCCGATGCTGCTCGCGCAGCTCGCGGACAAGACGGACTTCCTCGGCCAGCTCCACGCCCTCGACAACCTCGCGGGCCGCAGCGACAGCGAGACGGTCGCCAAGCTCAAGGCTGCGCTGAACAGCGATTCGCACTACGCCATCCGCACGCGAGCGGCGGATTTGCTCAAGCAGGCCCGCACGGATGAATCGATGATCGCACTTCTCGCCTCGACGAAGCAGGCTGACGCCCGAATCCGAAGCTCCGTCGTCTCCGCCCTCGGCGGCTTCTACCACGACGATGCCTTCGCCGCCCTCAAGCAGACCCTCGCCACCGAGAAGAACCCCGGCATCCAAGCCACCGCCCTCCGCGCGCTCGGCCCCTACGCGAAACCCGAAGTCCGCGACCTGCTCGTGAAGTTCCTCAACACACCCAGTTACCGCGACCGCCTCACCGAAGCCGCCATCGCCGGCATGAAGGCGCAGGACGACCCCGCGTTCATCGCGCCGCTGCTCGCCGCGCTCCAGTCCCGCGAAGCCACGCTGCCCAGCACCGTTTTCTCCGCCGGCCTCGACGCCCTCGCCACGCTCGCGCGCAACGAGCCGAAGAAAGATTCCATCCGTGACTTCCTCACCGCCCGCGTGAACTCGCCGAAGGAACGCGTCCGCCTCGCCGCCATCACCGCGCTGGGCACGCTCGAAGACCCGCGCGCCCTCGCCGCGCTGGAAACTTTCACCGCCCTGGCCGCCGACCGCCCGGAGAAAGCCGCCGCCGACAAAGCGCTCGCGCAACTCCGGACCGCCCGCAAACCCGGCGACGACCTCAAGGGCCTGCGCACCGAAGTCCTCGACCTTCAGAAGTCGAACCGCGAGCTGAAGAAGGATTTGGAGACACTGAAGAAGAAGCTGGAGGCGAAGTGACGCAGAGCGGTCTCTCGCTCCTTACCTGCGCCGCTGTGAGATTGGCA
>CAMBZO010000075.1 GCA_945872195.1 Akkermansia muciniphila
TTGAGGATGCGGATGATTTGGAGCAGGTCGGACTTCTGGTAGTTGCGGTTCACCTCAATCTCCGCGATCAGATCCGCGAGCATCGTGCGGAAGGAGATGACGGCATCAATGCCCTTCCCGCGCAGCAGTTCGATGCTCTGCGCGCGCGCTTCCTCGCCGCTGGGCAGCGCGGGCACGACGAGCAGTTTGGTGAGCGGGCCCTCGCCACCGAAGGACTTCGCCGCATGCTCGAAGGCCGCTGGCTCCACGAAGCGGAAAATCTCCGGCGCGTTCGCGAGCATGCCGGGGCTGAAGGTCTCCGTGTGCCAGCCCTTCACCACCACCAGCGCGCGCGCCACGCCCGGCATATCCGCCGAACCGAGCACGAAGGGCAGGGGAGCGCCCGGCTCGTGGTGCGGGTTCAGTGCGTAGAGGTCAATCTCGTCGTCCTCGTGGCGGGACGGCGCGACGAACTTGCGCTGCTGCCGGACGAAGAATCCGTGCAGCTCGAAGTATTCGCGGACGATGGTTTCGGAAACGGCGCTCATGGCGTCAGGATTTGCGATTGCCGATTGCCGATTGCGGATTGGCAATCACGTCGAGCGCACCAAGCACGGCGGCGGAGGGGGCGGTCTGGCCCCACACGACTTTTCCGATGCGCTCGGCGAGGACGAATTTGATTTCGCCGGCGCTGACTTTCTTGTCGAGCGTCATGGCGGCGAGGAGCTTGGTGCGCTGGGGGGAAGTCAGCTTGATTGTCACCGGCAAGCCCGCGGCAACGAACAGCGCACGGATGCGGGCTGCGTCGGTTGCAGGCAAGCCCAGCAGCTCCGCCGACAAGTGCGCCGCCGCGACCTGCCCGATGGAGATGGCCTCGCCGTGCCGGTAGCGCCCGTAAGCGGTGATCGCCTCGATGGCGTGGCCGAGGGTGTGGCCGAAGTTCAGAATTGCCCGCCGCCCGCCCTCGGTCTCGTCCTGCGAGACGACCTCGGCCTTGATTTCGCACGAGCGGGCGACGATGTGGGCGAGCGAGGCGGCGTCGCGACGGAGAATCTTTGCCATGTCGCGCTCCAGCCGCGCGAAGAGTTCAGCGTCGTAGATGATGCCGTATTTGATGACCTCGGCCAGGCCGGCGCGGAACTCGCGCTCCGGCAGCGTGCGGAACGTGGCGAGGTCGCACAGCACGAGGCGCGGCTGGTAGAACGCGCCGACGAGGTTCTTGCCCGCCGCGAGGTTCACGCCCGTCTTGCCCCCGACGGAGCTGTCCACCTGCGCGAGCAACGTCGTCGGCACCTGCACGAAGGGAATCCCGCGCAGGTAACTCGACGCGACGAAACCCGCGAGGTCACCCACGACGCCGCCGCCCAGCGCGACGATGAAGGACTTCCGCTCCAGCCGGTGCGCGGCGAGCTGGTTGAAGCAGAACTCGACTTGCTTGAGCCGCTTCGCCGTCTCGCCCGCAGGGACGGTGATGAGCGCGGGAGCGAAGCCCGCGCGCTTCAGGCTGGTGAGCGCGGGCTTGGCGTAACGCGCGGCAACATTCGAATCCGTGATGACGGCGCACTTCTGGCCGAGCCGAAGCGCGGCGCACTCCGCGCCGAGTCCGGCGAGCAGGCCGCTGGCAATCTTGATGTCGTAGCTGCGCGTCCCGAGGGACACCTTCACTGAACGCATGATGCCGACAGGCTAAGGCGCGGGCGACAGGCTGTCACCGCTGATTGTAGCCGCCGAGGTAAAGAGGCGGACTCCGTTGCGCTCGGCCGCATCCGCCTCCTTACCTCGGCCGCTACGGACACCCGCGGAGACGCACGCTTCCCTTCAAGGCCCGGTTTGCTACGATCTGGACCAGTTCACATGACCAACGCAGCCGCAGAACTTTCTGTCACGCCTTCACCCTCAGAGCCCGCCAGCAACCGCCTGATGTCGCTCGATGCGCTGCGTGGCTTCGACATGTTTTGGATTCTTGGCGGCGACTTCATTGTCACCACGGCGGGCAAGATGTCCGGCGGCAACGAGCAAACGTGGACGCTCTTCGGCTGGCTCGCGGGCCAGTTCCGGCACAAGGCATGGGACGGCTTCTCGTTCTACGACCTCATTTTCCCGCTGTTCGTATTCATCTCCGGGGCGTCGGTCGTCTTCTCGCTCACGAAGGAGACTCAGCTCCACGGCCGTGCGGGCGCGCTGCAACGCGTCCTGCGTCGCGCGGTCCTGCTCTTCGTGCTGGGCATCTTTTACTCTGGCGGCCTCACGAAGGAGTGGCCGGACATTCGCGTGCTCGGAGTCCTGCAACGCATCGCACTAGCGTATCTCGGGGCAGGGCTGGTCTTTTGCCTTGTTGGATCACGGATGAAGGCGCTGGCGGGAATTGTCGCAGGCATCCTCGTCGGCTACTGGGCGCTGATGAGCTTTGTGCCGATCCGCGACATCGTGCTCGACAAGGACAGGCTCGCAGAGATCGCCGGGAAAGCTGGCGACGCGCGTAGTGCCATCCAGCTCAAGTCGGAGACGAACCCATCCATGACGAAGAACAGCCGTGCGTGGGCGAAGGCGGAAGAGCTGTTCGACAAGACAACGGCCACGACGACCGGCCAGTTCGACCCCGGTCACAACCTCGCCAACCACCTCGACTTCCAGTTCCTGCCGGGGCGCAAGTATGACCTCTTCTACGACCCCGAGGGACTTCTCAGCACGCTGCCCGCAGTGGCGACGTGCCTGCTCGGCGTGCTCGCGGGAGTGTGGCTGCGACGCGAGGACTTCTGCGACAAGTGGAAGGTGATTTATCTCCTGAGCTTCGGTGCGCTCGCGGTCCTTGCAGGCTTTGCGTGGGGCATGTCGTTTCCAGTCGTGAAGAAGATTTGGACCTCCAGCTTTGTGCTCGTGGCGGGCGGCTACAGCGCGATGTTGCTGGCGGTCTTCTACCAGATCGTGGACGTGTGGCAGCGCCGCGACTGGTGCCAGCCGTTCGTGTGGATCGGCACCAACTCGATCACGATTTACGTGGCGAGCAACCTCCTCCAGTTCCGTGCCGTGGCGAACCGCCTCGTGGGCGGGGACGTGAAGCGGTCGCTGGACACGAACATTGCCGATGGCGCGGGGAATCTGGTCATCGCGCTCGTCGGCTTCACGCTCATCTTCGCCTTCGTGAACTTCCTCTATCGCCGGAAAATTTTTCTCCGCCTTTAAGTCCCGCCGCTACTTCCAAGTTTCCGGTTGAATGGCACCTCCGGGTGCCCGTCAGTTCAACACCTTCATGGCCAAAATTAACTCGACCTTCTGTGACGGTTACGCTCGCCGGGACTTCCTCCGCATCGGCGCGGCAGGCGTGCTCGGGACACAGTTGTCGCTCGCGGGCTTGCTCTCGGGTTCCGCCCGGGCCGCGTCCGCCGCGAAGGACAAGTCGCTCATCTATATCTTCCTCAAAGGTGGCCTGAGCACGATTGACACGTTCGACCTCAAGCCCGACGCCCCGATCGAGGTGCGAGGCGATTTCAAGGGCATCCCGACCAACATCCCCGGCGTTCACGTCTGCGAGCATCTGCCCCGCGTCGCCCGCGTGATGGACAAGTTTTCGCAGATCCGCTCCTTCACGCACCGCTCATCCGATCACGGCCCGGCCGACCATTACATGCTCACGGGCTTCTTCCCGTCGGCCGGCTTCAACGGCGGTCTCAAGCCGAACAACCAGCACCCCGCCTTTGGCTCCGTGCTGGCGCAGAAGCTCGGGCCGCGTGGCTCCGTGCCGCCGTATGTCTGTCTGCCGGGGATGCATCCCAGCGGCAGCTCCGCGTATCTCGGCGCCGCAGCGGTGCCCTTCGTCATCGAGAACGACCCGAGCGCGCCGAACTTCACCGTCCCCGACCTCGCGCCGCCGATGTTGATTGAATCCAATCGGCTCGCAGCCCGCCGCGAATTGCTTGCGCAAGTGGACCGTTACCAAAAGGCCGCCGAGACTGCCGCGAACGCCGGCGCTCGAAATGTCAGCGTCTTCAGCCAGCGCGCCTTCGACCTGATGACTTCCCCCGATGCGAAGCGCGCCTTCGACCTCGCCTCCGAGCCGGACAAACTCCGCGATGACTACGGACGCAACACGCTCGGCCAGTCCTGTCTCTTCGCCCGGCGGCTCGTCGAGAGCGGCGTGCGCTGCGTGACGATTGACCACGCGAACTGGGACACGCACGACGGCAATTTCAACACGCTCAAGGGCGCTCTCCTCCCGAAGCTCGACGCCGCGATGTCCACGCTCTTCCGTGACCTCTCCGAGCGTGGGATGCTGGACAACACGCTGGTCCTCATCAGCGGCGAGTTCGGCCGCACGCCGAAGATCAACAAGAATGCCGGGCGCGACCACTGGGGTCCCTGCTTCACCGTTCTCATGGGCGGCGGCGGCGTCCAAGGCGGGCGCGTCATCGGTGCCAGCGACAAGTGGGCCGCCCAGCCCGCGCACACTCCCTACGGCCCCGAGGACATGGCCGCGACGCTCTATCACCTGCTCGGCCTCGACCCGCAGGACGAGATGCACACCGCCGAGGGCCGCCCGATGATGATCGCGAACAGCGGGCGGGTGATGAAAGAGCTGTTGTAGCCGCAAGCAATGGCGGCGCCGCTGCGTGTCCCCTTTTCCCCTCACCGTTGGCGAGAGCTTTTCGGTTGCAACCAGACTTTACATTCAAAGGGTGAATCGGAAAACCTGACCCCGATGCCTGTCTGCGCACTTCCGGCTCCACTCCCATTCGGAGAACGAGTGAACATCCTCGGCGTCGGAGTCAGCGTTTTAAACCTGACGACGGCGCTCACGGCCATCGCACGCGTGGTGACGGAACGGCGTAAGGGCTACGTGTGCGTCACCGGCGTCCACGGCGTGACCGAGGCGCAGGACGATCCGGAGTTCCGCCGCATCCTGAACCGCGCCTTCCTCAACACGCCGGATGGGATGCCGATGGTCTGGCTGGGTCGACTGGCCGGGCATCGCTCGATGGGCCGCGTGTATGGCCCGGACTTGATGACGCTGGTGATGCGCGAGTCCGTGGCGCGCGGTTGGCGGCACTTCTTCTATGGCGGGGCGAATGGCACGGCCGAACGCTTGCGCGCTGTGCTCACGGAGAAATTTCCCGGACTGCAAGTCGCCGGCACCTGCGAGCCGCCGTTCCGTCCGCTGAACGACGCGGAGCAAGCCGCGCTCACCGCGCAGGTCGCCGCCGCGAAGCCCGACATGATCTGGGTCGGCCTCAGCACGCCGAAGCAGGAGCGCTTCATGGCGGAGAACCTCGCGCGACTCGACACCACGCTCATGCTCGGTGTGGGCGCGGCGTTCGACATGCTGGCGGGCACGAAGTCGCAGGCGCCGCGCTGGATGCAGCGCAGCGGGCTGGAGTGGTTTTACCGCTTGTGCCAGGAGCCGCGCCGTCTCGGGCCGCGCTACCTGAAGAACAATCCGCTCTTCGCGCTGCGCGTGCTGGGACAGTTAAGCGGACTCCGGAAATGCGAGATGGAAAAGTAGTGTGGCTGCGTGTCGCACCAGTTCGCGCTTCGAGTCAAACTGAGCAATCCCGGCTTGGCGGGATTTCGTAACGCGCTATACTCCGCCAATGCAATTATCCAAACCAACTCCGCCTTGGCACGCCCTCGCAGTGTGTGCAGCACTCTTCTCCTGCGCCGGTTCGCTCTGCGCCGCGAACTGGCCCGCGTGGCGCGGACCGAGTGGCGACGGCAGTTCGCCGGAGAAGAGCGTTCCCCTGTCTTGGAGCGCCACGGAGAACGTGCGTTGGAAAATCGAACTCCCCGAACCCGGCGACTCTTCGCCCATCGTGTGGGGCGACAAACTATTCCTCACTCAGTCTTTCGAGAAGGAGGGCGGACGCACCGTGATGTGCTACGACCGCCGCGAGGGAAAGCTGCTCTGGAAATCCGGCACGACGTGGACGAAACCCGAGGAGCGCTACGGCAAGAACCCGCATTGCGCCGCGTCGCCGGTGACGGATGGCGAGCGCGTCATCGCGTTCTTTGGCTCGGCGGGGTTGTTCTGCTGGGACATGAACGGCAAGGAACTCTGGCGGCGCGACCTCGGCCCGCACGCGCACGAGTGGTCCTACGCCGCTTCGCCCGTGCTCCACGGCGATGTCTGCGTGCTCTACTTCGGCCCCGGCATGAACGCGCGGCTCATGGGCCTCGACAAGACCAGCGGCAAGACCCTGTGGGAGTTCAAAGAGCCCGCGCCCGTCGCCCGCCCGCGCACCGACGGCTTCAAAGGCCAGGAGAAAACTGGCATGGTGGGCACCTTCACCACCCCCGTCATCGTGCGCGCCGGCCAGCGCGACGAACTCATCCAGACCTTCCCGCAGTTCACCCGCGCCTTCGACCCGCGCACCGGCCGCGCGCTCTGGCACTGCGACGGTTTGAACGAACTCGTTTACAGCTCCCCCGTCGCCGGCGAAGGCGTGCTGCTCGCGATGGGCGGCTTCTTCGGCACCAGCCTCGCCGTGAAGACCGGCGGCACCGGCGACGTGACCGCCACACACCGTCTCTGGCAAACCGTCCGCACCAAGAACCGCCTCGGCACCGGCGTCATCTCCGGCGGCCACGCCTACGTGCTCAACACCGAGGGCATCGCTGAATGCCTGAACCTCCAGACCGGCGCGTCCCTCTGGCAGGAGCGCGTGAAAGGCACTGGCAAAAAAGGCGACTCGTGGTCCTCGATGGTCTTGGTGGACGGCCACATCCTCTGCCTGAACCAGTCCAGCGAAACCATCGTCCTCAAGGCCAGCCCGAAGTTTGAACTCGTGCGCGTGAACTCGCTCGACGGCGGACTCGCGAATTCGTCCCACGCCATCAGCGGCGGCAACGTCTTCATCCGCACGCAACAGCACCTGTGGTGCATCGGCGCACCGCAGGCGAAGTAACGCGACTATTCCGAATGCCCGGCCCGCTGGCACCCGTCGAAGTGTGTGTTCAACAGGCCAGACCATGATGCACACGCTCCAACCGAACACCCTCGCCACCCTGACGCGCCGTCGCTGGCTGCAAGGCGGGGGCGCGCTGGCCGGGGCGATGTTGTGGCCGCAGCTTCTCCGCGCGAAGGAGGCGCAGAAGTCCGCCAGTTCGCCGGCGCGCGCGGTCATCGTGATTTACCTTCAGGGCGGCCTTTCGCACTACGAGAGCTTCGATCCGAAGCCCGACGCGCCGTCCGCGTATCGCAGCACGTTCGGCGACATCCCCACGACGCTGCCGGGCATTCACTTTGCGGAACACCTCCCGCTGCTGGCGAAACGCGCGCACAAGTTTAGCCTCATCCGCAGCGCCTACGTGGATTCGCCCAGCCATCCGGTCGCGATTTACCAGACGCTGACCGGCGGCGATTTGCCGGACGCCTCGGTGGAGGCGAAGAACCGCAACCTCGCGCATCCGAGCATCGGCTCCATCATCGCCCGCGCGTGCGGGTCGCGTGCGCCGTTGCTGCCGCCCTACGTCGCCATCCCGCACTCGGGCCAACTCGGCAACCGGGTTCACTACGCGACGGCCGGCCCGCTGGGCGTGGCGTATGAGCCGCTGGAATCGGGCCTGCCGCCGGAGCACGCGGGCACGCCATTCGGGGGGCCGCCGGATTTGCGGCTCCACCAAAATCTCTCCGGCAAACGCCTCGAAGACCGCCTCACGCTCTTGAACGCGCTCGGCGGGCATGCCGCACCCGCCGGTGTGGACAGCCTCGACAAATATCACCGTCACGCGCTCGAAATGCTCTCCGGTGGCGTGGCGGGCGGGGCCTTCGACCTCAGTCGCGAGCCGCTGCGCCAACGCGAGCGTTACGGCCATCATCTCTGGGGTCAGCAGACGATCCTCGCGCGCCGGCTCGCCGAGGCGGGCGTGCCGTTCACACTGCTCAACTACACGCTGAACCAGGAGCGCGGCCAAGACTGGGACACGCACGAGGACAACTTCAACCTGATGAAGACCCGCTTGCTGCCGCCGATGGACCTCGCCGTCAGCGCGCTGCTGGATGACCTCGATGAGCGCGGCCTGCTCGACACCACGCTGGTGGCCATGTTCGGCGAGTTTGGCCGCACGCCGAAGATCAACGCCAACGCGGGGCGCGATCATTGGGAGAAAGTTTTCTCCGTGATGCTCACCGGCGGCGGCTTGAAGCGCGGCATCGTCGTCGGCTCCAGCACCAAGGCCGGCGATCTGCCGTTCGAGCGCCCCGTCCACTTCAACGACGTGCTGGCGACGATCTACCGGCAGCTCGGCGTGGCGACGGATGAGATTTTCCACAACGCCTTCGGCCAGCCCACCCCGGTGCTGGCGCGGGGGAAGGTTATCGAAGAGTTGGTTTAGGTTTCCTCCCGAGTTGAAGCGCGGACGCCCACGTCCGCGCCCTCACCCAGGCGCGAGATGGCGGGGGATGCGCTTGCCAGAAAAATCCGTGTCCAACCCGACCCCGCCGTGGTTAGGCTTTCCTCGCCCTTTATGGAATACGAAGCTGTCATCGGTCTCGAAACGCACGTCCAGCTCAAGACCAAGTCGAAGATGTGGTGCGGCTGCGCCAACGCCTTCGGCGCAGCACCCAACACCCACGTCTGCCCCGTCTGCCTCGGCCTGCCCGGCGTCCTGCCCGTGCCGAACGAGGAGGCCCTCCGCCTCACCGTGCTCACCGGACTGCTGCTCCACGGCGAGATCCCGCGCCACGCGAAGTTCGACCGGAAGAATTACTTCTACCCCGACGCCTCGAAGAACTACCAACTCACCCAATACGACCAGCCCAGCACGGCCCACGGCCACGTGGACTTCGAGTTTAACGGCCCCGGCTCCACCGACGGCCTTGCCCGGGTGCGCATCACCCGCGCGCACTTGGAAGAGGATGTCGGCAAGCTCACCCACTTCGACCGCCACTCCGGCGTGGACTTCAACCGCGCCGGCGTCCCGCTCCTCGAGATCGTCTCCGAGCCGGACCTCACCAGCGCGGACATGGCCCACGCGTATCTCAACACCCTCATCGAGATTCTCCACCAAGGCGGCATCTCCGACTGCGACATGGAGAAGGGCATGGTCCGTTGCGACGTGAACATCAGCGTCCGCCCCAAGGGCACCACCGCCCTCGGCGCGAAGATCGAGATCAAGAACATGAACAGCTTCTCCGGCGTGCGCCGCGCGGCGGAGTATGAGATCGCCCGGCAGATCGAAGTCGTCTCCCAGGGCGGCAAGCTCGTGCAATCCACGCGCCGCTGGGATGACGTCGCGGGCATCACCGAGGA
>CAMBZO010000076.1 GCA_945872195.1 Akkermansia muciniphila
TCCACGGTCTGGTGGCAGGCGACGCAACTGTTCGCGCGGACGTAGAGGTGATTGAGGTCGCGCAGGCCAAGGAGCACGCGGTCTTTGTGGCTGAAGTCGGGGCGCGTGTGGCTGCGAATCCACTTCTCGGCGGGGCCGTGGCAGCTTTCGCAGGAGACGCCTTCGGTGGGCTTGATGACGTCGGCGAGGAAGGCGGACTTCGGCACTTCGTGGAAGGGCGCGTGGCAGGTGGTGCAGCGGGAGCTGGTCGTGGCGTCGGGGATTTTGAGCGCGGCGGCGATTTGCGCGGAGCGGGCGTTGACGAGGGAGTTGTAGCTGCGCGAGTGGATGTCCTGCTTCTGCCAGATGGTGGTTTGGTGGCGGAGTTCGCCCGCGCCGCCGTGGCACATGGAGGTGGCGCAGCTCGGTGAGCCGGTGAAGCGTGCGGGCACTTCCGCGGCGGCGGACGCGAGCGGCAGCAGGAGGACCAGCAGCAGGACGGGCGCGGGCTGGCGCTGTCGGCTTTTTGTTCCTGAAAAGACGTGGCGCATTGGTGCGGGCCAAATTTCAGGTTCGCGCGGAAGTGAAAGCAAGCGTGGATTTGTAAATCGTCTTTGCAGAAAAAACCTTGGCAACCCACAGAAGAATCGAACAATGGTGTCCGACAGGCGAAAGTTACGGCCCATCGAGGCCGCTCCGCTCACGGTCATGCTAGCCATCATCGAGCAACTACAGACGGCCCTAGAGAGCAACGCGGGACTTGCGCTCGGCTACCTGCTGCTCGCTGTGCTGACGAGCCAGTTGGTGCTGATGGCCTACGCGACGGCTGCGCGGCTGCGGCACGAGCATCGGCAGCAGCGGCTGGACCGGGAGCGGTTGGAGACGTTGGTGCTCGCCGCGAAGGTTCGTTACAAGGAGGCGCAGGAAGTCACGCAGGGCTGGAACGGCTACCGCAAGTTCACCGTGTCGCAGAAGTCCATCGAGTGTGAGGATGTGAACTCGTTCTACCTCGTGCCGCATGATCGCAAGCCGCTGCCGCCTTACAAACCGGGCCAGTATCTCACCTTCAACCTCGACATCCCGGGGCGCGACAAGCCGATCGTGCGCTGCTACTCGCTCTCCGACAGCCCGACGCGCCCGGATTGCTACCGCGTGACCATCAAGCGCGAGCCGGCCCCGCCGGACAAGCCCGGCGTGCCGCCTGGCGTGGCGTCCGGCTTCTTCACCGAGCACGTCAAGGAAGGCGACCTCCTGAATGTGAAGGCGCCATCGGGTCACTTCTACCTCGACATGGCGAAGACTACGCCCATCTGTCTGCTCGGCGGCGGCGTGGGGCTGACGCCGATGTTGAGCATGGCCAAGGCTGTGGCGGAGAGCGGGACGCGGCGCGAGGTTTGGCTCTTCTTCGGCTGCCGCAGCACGGGCGAGCACATGCTGCGGGAGGACCTGAACAAGTTGCGCAACCACCACAACATCCGCGTGGTCGTCTGCTACAGCCGCCCGGGCAAGAGCGATACCAAGGGCGAGGATTACGACCGCGAGGGCCGCGTCACCATTGATCTGCTCAAGGAGATGCTACCCTCCAACAACTACGAGTTCTTCATGTGCGGCAACGGCGCGTTCATGAAGGCCCTCAACGACGGCATCGAAGCCTGGGGCGTCCCGGAAAAAGACATTCACTACGAGGCGTTCGGCCCGGCCACGGTGAAGAAGAAATCTGCTCCGGTCTCCGCCGCTGTCTCCGCCGGACCTGCCTGCAAAGTCATCTTCGCAAAGTCCGGCAAGGAGATGGAGTGGAACCCAGCTCAATCCAATCTGCTCGACTTTGCTTTGGAGCAAGGCCTGCGCATCGAGTCCGGCTGTCGCGCGGGCAGTTGCGGCGTGTGCTCGGTCGCCATCAAGTCCGGCAGCGTGGATTATCTGAAGCCGCCGGATGCGGCCCCGGAGGGCGGCTCCTGCCTCACCTGCATTTGCCGCCCGAAAGGCGACCTCGTGCTCGATGCCTGACGCATATGGACACAGCTCACTTCGTCATTGATAAGCCCGAGCGGTGGGACAGCTCGTTCGACTCGGACATGACGGAGGCGGACGTGAACCGCCTGCTGGAGATCCGTCCGTTCAGCGAGATGAACTCGGGCAAATTTTCCAAGCGAACTCCTCTGCGCGGCATTCTCAAGAACGACGCCCGCATCCGGCGCTTCAAGAACGGCGAGATCATCGTCCGCGCGGGCGACTACGGCTCGTCCGCATTTCTGGTGTTGGCTGGCAATGCGCGCGTGGTGTTGGACCCGGGCCTGCCTGTGTCCTTGCTGGGACAACGCAAGTCCCAACACAAATCTCTCTTCCAAATCGTCGCCCAGCTCTGGACCAACCCTCGCGACCCAGAGGTCCGCACTCCTGCCGAACTGGAGCAGGACACCGGCGTTAAAGTGGGCGGCGAATTCAAGGGCGTCTTCCTCCAGGACGTGCCGCGCATCCTCGACGAGCACCTGACTGCCACAATGTCCCCGGGCGACTTCTTCGGCGAGATCGCCGCCCTCAGCCGAAGCGCCCGCACCTCCACCATCTTCGCCGTCGGCGACGCGACGGAGATGCTCGAAATCCGCTGGCAGGGACTGCGCGACTTGCTGCGCTTCGATGACCACCTGCGCCACCACATTGACCGCATTTACCGCGAGCGCACGCTGGCGACACACCTGCGCGAGATCCCCATTTTCAGACGGCTCAACGACGAGCAGCTCAAGCGCGTCATCGAGCAGACGCAGTTCGGCACCTACGGCGACTACGACTGGTCCGGCGACTACAAGCGCCTCGTGAAGGAGGGCACCCGCTCGCCGGAGAAGGAAACCATCATTGCGCAGGAAGGCGACTACCCAAATGGCGTGGTGCTCATCCGCTCCGGCTTCGCGCGCCTCAGCCAGAAGTTCGGCCACGGTCACCGCACGCTGAACTACCTCAGCGCCGGCTCCCAGTTCGGGTTGCGGGAGATCGCGCACAACTGGGCGCACAAAGACACGGTGCCCTTCCAGCACAGCCTGCGCGTCATCGGCTACACCCACGTCATCGTCGTGCCCGCGCCGGTGATGGAGGAAATCGTCCTACCCACCGTGCCGCGGGACCAACTGCCCGAGTTCTTCACGCCCGCGGAGTTGGCCGGGACGGAGCAGTCCGAGTCGCAGCAAAAGTTGGACGCCGGGGCGAAGATTGGCCCGGAGCTGATGGAGTTCCTCACCGAGAACCGCTACTTCAACGGCACCTCCACGATGGTGATTGATATGGAGCGTTGCACGCGCTGCGACGACTGCGTGCGCGCCTGCGCTTCTGCGAACGAGGGCAACCCTCGGTTCCTCCGCCACGGCCAAACCACCGGGCGCATCATGGTGGCGAACTCCTGCATGCACTGCGCCGATCCGGTCTGCCTCATCGGCTGCCCGACCGGCGCGATCCACCGCGGCCAGACCGGCGGCGAGGTGGTGGTGAACCAGGCCACCTGCATCGGGTGTAGCATCTGCTCGAACAACTGTCCTTACGAAGCCATCCGCATGGTGGAAATCCGCGAGGAGGACGGGGCCTTCATGGTGGACAAGGACATGAAGCCCATCGTCAAGGCGACGAAGTGCGACCTTTGTTCCGATCAACTCGGCGGCCCTGCCTGCGAGCGCTCCTGCCCGCACGGCGCGCTCAAACGCATGGACATGAACAACCTCGATTCCTTCGCCAAGTGGCTCCAACGATGAGTGGATTCGTCAGACGCCGCCTGCTCTGGGGCAGCCTGCTGCTCGCCGCGACCCTCGCCGTCATCTCCGCGTATGCCAGGTGGGCGGGCGCGACGACGCGCGAGGCCTACCTGAGCGGCTGGGTGCTTTTTGGCCTGATGGTGCTGCTCACCGGCTACAACTGGTTCAAGAAAATCCCCTACCTCCCAATGGGCCGCTCGGAGGTCTGGCTTCAATTCCACATCTACGCAGGCCTCTTCACCGGCGTGCTATTCCTGCTGCATGTCCGGGGGCGTTGGCCGACCGGCTGGTTTGAGATCGTCCTCACCGTGCTCTACGTCCTCGTCATGGTCAGCGGCGTGCTGGGCATCCTCATCTCCCGCGGTTGGCCCAAGCGCCTCAGCGCGCGCGGGGGCGAGGTGCCATTCGAACGCATCCCCATCGTGCGCCGGCAGCTCCGCGAGCAGGCCGAGGCACTCGCCTTGAACTCTGTGGCCGAGGCGAGGTCCGCCACCATTGCGGAGTTCCACGCGCGCCGGCTGCACGCCTTCTTCGCCGGGCCGCAGAACTTCCTTTCCCACGTGTTTGAAATCCGTCTGCCGCTCAACGCGCTGCTCAACGAGCTGGGCGACCTCAACCGCTTCCTCAACGAGCAGGAGCGCAAGGTCACCGCGCAGCTCGTCACGCTCGTCCGGCAGAAGGACGGCCTCGACTACCAGCACGCCCTTCAGCTCACGTTGCGCCTCTGGCTCTTCATCCACATCCCCGTCACCTACAGCCTGATGCTCTGCGCGCTCGCGCACATCGTCCTGGTCTATGGCTTCTCCGCCGGAGTGCGATGAATGAAAGACCAGCTCCCATCGCCCGACTTCGACCGCAGCCGCTACGACCGGCCCAATCAGGATTGGGAGTGTGGTTGGACTTGCGATGGCTGCCCCTGCCGCATCGGCCCCTCGCCCTCCGGCACCTGCCGCGCCACCGCTGAGTGCCGGCCCGTGCTGGAAAAAAAAGACGGTGAGGACAAAGGCCGCTGGCGCTGCACGCGCTCGAAGGAGCACGGCGGCCCCTGCACCAACGGCCCGCTGCCCTCCGGCGGTTGCGCCTGTCCCATCCCGACCTGCCAGCCGCGCCGCTCCCTGCGCAACCAGCGCGGACGCCTCTGTGTGGCCGTCACCGCCGTCACCTTGGCGCTGCTGCTCGTCGGCTTCTTCGGCCCGTGGCAATGGCGTTTCATCTCAGCCGGCCCGGTTTCCTCCAATCACCACGGCGTCGTCTTTGCGCAGATGAAGCACTCGTGGCCCGGCAGCGACGGCTGCGGGGCCTGCCACACCGCTGCGCACGGTGATCTCCACGAGTGGATGCGCGCCGCGTTCCGCGCGCGGCCCGGCCCGTTTGAGCCGCACCGCCTCCTCACCGCCACCGCCGGCATGACGGAACTGGACAACCACTGTCTCTCCTGCCATCCCGGCCACCGCTTCCACCAGCCCAACGTTACCCGCGACCATTCCTGCTCCGCCTGTCATCGCGAGCATCAGGGCAGTGGCCGGATGCCCCCGCCCGCCGATACGCAATGTCTCTCCTGCCACGGCAACGGGACGGTGATGGAGGCCTCGCGCAAGGCCGGCGAGAAGTTGCCGCCAGCCGCCTTTGATTATCGACAGGTCGCCGGTCGCCAGCACTTCCAAGTTCCCCGGCCCGAGCGCGGCTACACTCGCGTTTTCAAATCCTTCGATACCGACCACCCCGAATTCCAGCTCCACGCCCAAAAACTCACCGACACCAATTCACTGCGCTTCAACCACTCCCTTCACCTCTCCAGCCTCGTCCAGCGCAACGGCCAGCCGCTCGCCTGTGCCGACTGCCATCAGCCCGCCGCCGCCGGCGCGCACTTCCAAGCCATCACCTTCGCCAAGCACTGCCAGAGCTGCCACGCCCTCCAGTTCGATGCCCGCAACCCGCAACTCCGCGTCCCCCACGGCGACCCCGTCGGTGTCCGCGCCTTCCTCCGCAGTTTGCCCACGCAATATGCCGACCTCGCCCGCCGCTCCGGCGTGACCGCGCAGGCCGACACGGAGAAATTCGTCGCCGAGGAGATGCGCCTGCTCCGCGAGCGCGCCTTCAGCGGCGAGAACTTGGAGCAACAAATCTTCTTCGCCAGCGACCCCTCGAAGCAGCTCACCGTCGGTGCCAGCCCCGGCAACGCCTCGCCTCGCGCGCGCTTCGCCGGCTGCGCCTACTGCCACGACGTGAAGCCCGGCGGCGCCGACGGCCTGCCGCACATCGCCCGCGTCTTCACGCCCGACCGCTGGCTCATCCGCGGCGAGTTCAACCATGCCAAGCACACCATCGTCAATTGCGCGCAATGTCACGACGCCGCGAGCAGCCGACGCACCGAGGACATCCTCCTGCCCAACAAGCAGAGCTGCACGGAATGCCACAGCCCCGCCGGCGGCGTCTCCCAAACCTGCGCCACCTGCCACAGCTACCACACCGTCCACGGCAGCCAGCCGCAGACTAAGAGGTAGCCCGGCCCGTGCCGGCGGACTTGCAGTCGCCGCCTTGCTTTCAATTAGCCACGCCCCCGCTATCCTCCCTTCGTGACGATTCTGTCCCTGCACGAACTCCACGCCGCACTCGGCGCGACCTTCCTCACCGTTCACGGCGCGGAAGTCGTCGCCGGCTATGGTGACGCCGTGGGAGAACTCACCGCCCTGCGCGACGCCGTGGGTATCCTCGACCTCAGCCACCGCAGCCGCCTTTGCCTGATGGGCGCAGACCGCGTGAAATTTCTCCACGGCCAAGTCACCAACGACGTGCAACGTCTCGCGGTCGGCGAGGGCTGCTACGCCGCCCTCGTCAACGCGAAGGGCAAGATGCACAGCGACCTGAGCATCTACCGCCTCACCGACGAACTCCTCCTCGACTTTGAGCCGGGCTACACCGCCGCCGTCGCGCAACGCTTGGAGAAATACATCATCACCGACGACGTGCAGTTCCTCGACGCCGCCCCGCACTACGGCCTCCTCAGCGTGCAAGGCCCCCGCGCCGCCGAGACAGTCTTGGCGCTGGGACTGGATTGGAAACTGCCGGAGAAGCCCCTCGCCTTGAGCGCCCACGCCGACCCCACGCTCGGGCAGCTTTACCTGATGCGCCGTGCTAGCAGCGGCTTCGACCTCTTCCTCCCCACCGCCGCGCTCGGTGCCGTCTTCGACAAACTCCTCGCCGCCGCGAAAGCCCTCGGCGGCCGCGCCTGCGGTTGGCAAGCGCTGGAGCACGCCCGCATCGCCGCTGGCATCCCGCGCTTCGGTCAGGACATGGATGAAACCAACCTCCCGCCCGAAGCCGGCCTCGAGGCCCGCGCCATCAGCTACAGCAAAGGCTGCTACATCGGCCAGGAAGTCATCGCCCGCATCCGCACCTACGGCCAAGTCGCAAAAAACCTCCGCCCCCTCCGCCTCCCCGCCGACCTTCCCACCGTGCCCGCGTGTGGGGACAAGCTATTCGCAGGTGACAAGGAAGTCGGCCACCTCACCAGCGCCATCCCCGGTCACGCCCTCGGCTACGTGCGCAAGGAACACAATGCACCGGGCACCGAGCTCACGCTTCGGACGGCAGCGGGGGATTGCCGTGCGATTGTGCAGGCAATTCCCGCGTGACTTTCCGCCGGCTGCGTGGCATTTCCTCCGCCGCTATGAAACAAACTCTGTTGCTCTCCGCCACCGCTTTGCTCCTCAGCTTGGGCGTCGTCTCCGCGCCTGCGCAGGACAAGAAGGAAACCAAACCCGCCGCGAAGGAAGTCGCCGTGCTCAAGTTCAAAGACTTCGGCGACATCGTCGTGGAGTTCTTCCCGGACGTCGCGCCCAAGACCGTGGAGAACTTCAAGAAGCTCGCGAAAGAAAAGTTTTACGACGGCACGCAGTCGCACCGCCTCATCCCCGGCTTCATGATCCAGCTCGGCGACCCCTTCACCAAAGATCCGAGCAAGGAAGCCTTCTGGGGCACCGGCGACCCCGGCTACAAGATCAAGGCGGAGTTCAACGCCCGCCCGCATGACAAGGGCGTGCTCTCCATGGCCCGCAGCTCCGACCCCGATTCCGCCGGCAGCCAGTTCTTCATCTGCTTCAAGCGCGCCACCAACCTCGACAACCAATACACCGTCTTCGGTAAAGTCCTCAAAGGCCTCGACGTGCTCGACAAACTGGAGGCTGTGCCCACCGCGCCCCGTGACCGCCCCACGCGCCCCGTCGTCCTCGAAAGCATCAAAGTCGTCCCCGCCGACTCCATCAAGTAACCGTCTGTTTTACTGCACCCACACATGAGCACCCCCGCCCCCGCCAACGAAGTCGCCCTCATCAACACCTGCCACGGCCAGATGGTCGTCGAGTTCTGGTCCGACGTCGCCCCCGGCCACGTCGAGAACTTCAAGAAGCTCGCCCGCCAAGGGTTCTACGACGGCACCGCGTTCCACCGCGTCGTGAAAGGCTTCATGATCCAGGGCGGCGACCCGCTCACCAAAGACGTCGCGAATGAAGCCCGTTGGGGCACCGGCGATCCCGGCTACAAGATCAAGGCCGAGTTCAACGACCGCCCGCACGTCCGGGGCGTGCTCTCCGCCGCTCGCTCCCAAGACCCCAACAGCGCCGGCTGCCAGTTCTTCGTCTGCCTCGGCGACGCCAAGTTCCTCGACCGCCAATACACCGCCTTCGGCAAAGTCATCGCCGGCGACGCGGTGCTCGAAGCCATCGGCAGCGTGGAAACCAAGAACGCCGGCGGTGGTGAGAAGAGCCGCCCGACGCGCCGCATGAGCGTGGAGACGGTGCAGATCGTCCCGCGCGACTCGGTGAAGGCGTAACGTCTTTGAACGTGGAACTGGCCCAACTCGCACAGGCGCTGGTGGCTGTCGGTTGCCCACCGGAGAAAGCTGGCGAGATGGCGGCGCAACTGGACAAGCGCGCCCGCCAGCTCTCGGCGGAGCGCAACCAATCCTACGAGCAAGCCCTCGCGCACTTGCTGACCCTCATGAGCCAAGGGTGGGCCGCACCACAGGCGCGCGGAAAGTGACAGCCGCCGCCGCTCAAGCTCGCTTCACCGACTTCGTCTGCCCGGACTTCGCCGCCTCGTAGAAGGCATAAATCGTGTCCAGCACCCGCATCCCCTCGCGGCCGGTCACGGGCGGTGGCTGCAATCCCGCGCTCGCGCGGGCGCACGCGTGGACGAAGGGCGTGTAACCGCCCGGCTCATTCGGCGGCGTGTAGTTTTGCACGCCGCTGACCTTCGGCTCAGCGGTGGAATACCACTTCAGGCTGACCTCGGGCTGGTGATTCAGCTCCAGCCAGCCCTGCTCGCCCCAAACCTTGATGTGCTGGTGGTAACCGCGGTCGAGGTAGTAGCCGCTGGTCATGGTGCCGAACATCCCGTTGGTGAAACGTAACGCGGCGGCGTTCGAGTCCTCCACGTCCATCGGTTGCCCGCCGACGTTGCCGGAGAAGCCCGCGAC
>CAMBZO010000077.1 GCA_945872195.1 Akkermansia muciniphila
GTGAGGAGGATTGCGGATGTGGCTTTCATTGTTTCTGGGTGTTTGTGTTTGTGTTTTGTGGAACGACGCTCTTTGTGAGTGCCGAAATTTTCTGGAGGAACTTCGCCGGGTTCGCCTCGAACTCGGGCTGGCAACCGGAGCAGCAGAACTTCACCTGCTGGCCTTGGTAAATCAGCGTCGCGGGCACGCCCATGGAGCCGAGTTTCTCGCCACCAACGATGCACACGTCGAGCGGGTAGGGCTTCACACCGGGCGGCAACGTCTGCGTCTGCGCAGGTGTCGTTGGCGCAGTGGGGGTGGATTCGCCGGCCTGTGAGTCGAGCTGCGCCTGGCCATCAATGAGCAGGTTGCCCGTGGTCACGATGCGCTCGCCGGGTTTCACGCCCTCGAGGATTTCCCAATGCTCGTCGCCGGCGCGGCCGAGCTTCACGCGTCGCTGCTCATAGGCGCCGCCACCCTTGTCCACATAGACCACGGTGCGGTCACCGGTGTGCAGGACAGCGGAGCGCGGCAGCGTGAGAACTTCCGGTGTGTCGAGCCTCACGATGGCCTCGGCGTAAGTCTTGTGCAGCAACTCGCGGCGAGAGCGGCCCTGCACGGTGATGAGCGGATTCTGCAACTCGACGCGCACGCGAGCGCTGCGGGTCATGTCGTTGAGGTTCGGGTCAATGAACGCGATGGCCGCGACGAACTTCTTGCCCGGCGCGCTCGGCACGGTGATTTCCACTTCTTGCCCCACGCGCACCCACGCGAAGTCGCGTTCGTAGAGATCGAACTGAAACCACATGGTGAAGAAGTCCGCGAGTTCGAAGAGCTTGTCGCCCTCCTTCACGAACTGCCCTTCGTAAATCTCGCGCGTGATAACGGTGCCGCTCATGGGCGCGAGGATTTCGCTGAGGTGATTCGTCTCCGCCTTGAATGGCAACTTCGCTATCTGCACAGTCGTGAGTCCGTAGCGTGTGAGACGCTGCTCGGCGGAAGCCATGAGTCGCTTGTGCTCGGCGGTGAGTGCGTAGCTGTGCGCCATCTGGCTCTGGCGGAAGAGCAACGCATATTCGCGTTCGGCATTCAGGAGCATCGGGCTATAGAAAGTCGCCAGCGGCTCGCCTTCCTTCACCTCCGCGCCGATGAAGTTTACGTGCAACTTCTCGATGCGGCCCTCGACGTAGGCAGAGAGGCGGCGGTGCTTCGCGTCGTTGTCGTCAATTGTGCCGGCCACGCGCAGCGTGCGGATAAGCGGGCGCTTGCTCGCTTCGGCAGTTTGCACGTGGATGGCCTGAATCGAATTCGTGCCGAGGCTCACCGTGCCGGCCGTGAGCTCGTAACCCTTCTGTCCCTCATAAATGGGCACAAGTTCCATGCCGCAGACGGTGCATTTTCCGGGCTTCTCCGCCTTCACCCACGGGTGCATGGAGCTTTGGTAGTAAAGCACCTTGCGCCCGGAGGAATCGGACTTGGCGGCGGGCGCGTGGTTGTGCGCGCCGCCGAAATGGTTCGCGGCGAACCAACCGCCGGCCGCAGCCAGCGCGGCGGTGGCGAGGAGGGCAAGGGGAAGCTTGGCGTTCATTCTAGAAAGTAGTTTAGTGATAGACGATACGTGTGCGTTCTATTTAGCTGATGGCGCAGGACCCGCGTATTCGTGCTGCGCCGGGCCGGTGAGCTGAACGAGCAAGCGCCCGAGCTGGAAGTAGTCCGGCAGGTCACAGAGCGCGGCCAGTTCCACGAGGGCCTGATGTTGCTCGAGGATGGCGCGGTCTTGCACAAGCTGTGCATCGAGGAAGGCCCGACGCGCGTCGAGGATGTCACGCAACGCGCCCCGGTTGCCTTCCCACATGACCAAGTGTGATGCCATCGCCTGCTGCGTGCGCTGGAGGATTTCGTCGCGATACAGCACGGCTTCACGATACGCGGCATCGGTGGCGAGCGTGAGGCGCAGGACTTCCTCGCGCACGCTGAGTTCGTAATCGGCCATCTCTGCCTCGATGGTGCGGACCTTCGCTGCGTCACGTCGGAGGTCGGCGCGATACTTGGGGGCGTTCCACCACGGGAGGTTCAGGCTCACCGTTAACGTCCCTTCGCGGAAGCCTGCGTCGCCGCTGAATTGGCGGCCTTGAAGGCCGAGGCTCACGTCGGGCCGGCGCATCGTCTCGGTGAGCCGAGTGACAGCCTCAGCCTGCGCTTTCCCCTGTCGGAGCACTTTCAGACGCGGCTCATTCGTCGCGGCATAACCGGCCAGGGCAGGCGAGTAAACCACAGGTGGCATCAGGCGCGGGAGTTCGACGCGCGGCCAGGGCGATTGCAGCTCGCGACCGAGCAGTCGGTTCAGCGCTGCTTGTTCCGTGCGCAGTCGGTTCTGCTCGGTGCGCAACGCCTCCGTTCGTTTGCTCTTCTCGTTCTGCATCTGGAGCAAGTCAGTATGCGAGCCGAAGCCGGCCCGGAACCTCTCCTCGCCGAGCGCGATGAGTGTGTCGAGCCAGGTGAGGTCGTTCGCAATGAAGGCAGTTGTCCGATGCACGAGCGCGATGCGCAGCAAGCCCTTGGTCAAATCCCGGCGAAGCAGCGCCTCCCGAAAAGCAGCTTCGGTGGCCTGTGTCTGCGTTTCGGCGACGAGGATGTCGCGGCTCAACCGAGGCCGGCTCCAGAGCGGCAACTTCTGCTCAACACCATATACAAGGTCGCCGTCCTCTTCGATACGACCCCGGCGCGGGCCGGAGAGGACGCCGCCGAAGGAGAACTTCGGGTCTTCCCAAATCCGAACGGTCTCCGTGCCGAACTGACTGGCCGTGACACGCGCCTCGGCCACGCGCAGGCCGGAATTGTTAGTGCGACCCTCCTCGAACAGCGCGGTCAGAACGGTCGGCGACAGGGAAATTGTGTTCGTTCCCTCCACAATTGTGGCCGCCTCAAGGCCCATGCTAATTCCGCACAAGTAACTGATTACCAATAAGATAAACACACTTAACTTCATAACGAAACGTCATCTAACCAAACCAAGCAGGGGACAAATTCACGCACCAACGCGATGCGTGGACACACTACGACTGGGAGGCGGGAATCAGATGAGGTAGCTGCAGTTCCGCACGTAGAGCGGAACGGCGGCGGCGGCGTGAGGCGCGGGGAGGAAAGGGGGCGTCGCGACGGATTCGGGTTGGATGAGGACGAAGTGGGCAACCGTTTGGAAGGCGGCGAGAAACTGCGTGCGGGAGTTATCAGGAGCAGGGGCGGGAGCAAGCGGGGCGGGAGCCGAGTCCGGCGACTTCATGCAACAAGTGGAGTCACCACACGCGCAGGCGGTCGCGCTCTCGCAGAGTTGCTTGGCGGGGGACGCGAAGGCAGGCAGGTGCGAGAGCACCAGTGCGAGGCTGAACAGGATGGTTACGATTGCCTTCACGCGCGGTCAGTGTAGTGCCTTTGACACCTGAGTCAAATGGAAGTTAAAGGATTGCCACGAAGTGGCGCGAAGAAATGTTCCATGTGGAACCTCCTTTATGTCGGGGCATCTTTCTCATTTCGTGCCCTTTTGTGGCTACAAATCCCCACAGCAACCCGCATGGCCGGGGATATCGTCTTGATGCTCCGCGGCGGCGCAAGCGATCGACTCCTCGTGGGGAGCGCGTTTCATCGCGACCATTACCACGCTAATGTCGGCGGGGCTGACTCCGGAGATGCGGGCGGCCTGACCGAGGGTGGCTGGGCGAATCTGAGTGAGCTTGAGGCGTGCCTCGGGACGGAGGTTGCGGAGGGACGTGAAGTCCAGCCAGTCCGGGATGCGTTTGTCCTCCATCGTGCGGAACTTGGCGATTTCCCCCTCTTGGCGCTGGATGTAGCCGTCGTATTTCAGCGCAATTTCCACCTGTTCGACCACCTCCGGGTTAAGTGCTGTGTTCCGATCCGGCAAGTCCCGGTAGCTTACCTCCGGTCGCCGCAGCATCCTCGCCTGCGAATCCGACCCGACGTGCGTCTTCGCCAGTCGGTCCAACTCCGTCGCGATGGCCTGCCGCTTGGCCGCGACCTTTTGCCATAAGCGTTCCGGCAACAGCCCCACGTCCCGGCCGATTTCCGACAGCCGCAGGTCCGCGTTGTCCTGGCGCAGCAGCAGGCGATACTCTGCCCGGCTCGTGAACATCCGATACGGCTCGACGGTTCCCTTGGTCACGAGGTCGTCGATCAGCACCCCGATGTAAGCCTGGTCGCGACGGAGCACCACCGGCTCGCGGCCCTGCACCCGGCGGACGGCGTTGATGCCCGCCATCAAGCCTTGGGCCCCCGCCTCCTCGTAGCCAGAAGTCCCGTTGATTTGGCCAGCCAGGAATAGGTTGCGGCAGACCTTCGTCTCCAAGCTGGAGTGCAACTGCGTGGGGAAGGCGAAGTCATACTCCACGGCGTAGGCTGGCCGCATGATTTCCGCGCGTTCGCACCCGATGATGCTGCGGACCATCTCGTATTGCACCTCGAACGGCAGGCAAGTGGAGAAGCCATTCACGTAAATCTCATCCGTCGCGATGCCTTCGGGTTCGAGAAAGATCTGCTGCCGCTCCTTTTCCGGGAACTTGACAATCTTATCCTCGATGCTCGGGCAATACCTCGGCCCGACACCCTCGATCACGCCGGAATACATCGGCGACTTGTGGATATTGGCCCGGATAATCTCGGCCGTGCGCGCCGTCGTCCAAGTAATATGGCAAGGCAACTGCCCGCCGACCTGGGCGAGGATGGAGCCGGGAGGATACGGGCCGAGGGAATTGGGTTTAGTCCCGCCGTCATAGGTTTGTTCCACGTGGAACGCCCGAGTCCCTTTCCCCCTATCTCCTATGCCCAATTCCCTATCCCCTTCCCCGAACAACTCTTCCTTCCAATAAGTGAACCACGGCACCGGCTCATCGCCCGGCTGGGCGTCCAGTTTCGTGAAGTCTATCGAACTCCTCACCAAACGGGGCGGAGTGCCAGTTTTAAGCCTTCCAAGCTCAATTCCGATCTCCTTTAACGACGCAGAGAGTCCCATCGCTGCAGCTTCTCCGGCTCGCCCGCCGGACTGTTGATTCGCTCCGACGTGCATCAGGCCGCGCAGGAAGGTGCCTGTGGTTATAACTACCGTTCGCCCAAGGTATTGCACTTCGAGCGTCGTCTCCAATCCTGTTATCTCCCCGTCTCTGTGAAGCAGCTTGACTGTCTGGCCTTGCTTACAATCCAGATTAGCCTGCTTCTCGCACAACCACTTGAGCCTGAACTGGTAAGCCTTCTTGTCGCACTGCGCTCGGGGCGCGCGCACACTCGCCCCTTTGGAGGTGTTGAGCATGCGGAACTGGAGGCCCGTCATGTCCGTCGCGCGGCCCATCTCCCCGCCCAGCGCGTCAATCTCTCGGGCTAGGTGCCCCTTCGCCAATCCCCCGATCGCCGGGTTGCAGGACATCTGGCCAATGGTGTCGAGATTGATGGTGAGCAGCAGCGTCTGCGCGCCCATGCGCGCCGCCGACAGCGCGGCCTCCACGCCGGCGTGACCGGCGCCGACCACGATCACATCGTATTGCTTGGGATAAACGAATGGCACAGCACGGAGAGTTTAGCCACAAAGCAGCCCCGAGCTGCATATAAAATTGTCGCTCCCCTCTGTCGCTATGCCGCTTTCTCCTGCTCGTCGGTTTGGTGGACACTGGTAGGACAGTGGCACTCGCACCGATGTGGTCTCGCCGTTGAGCTGTTCACCGCACTCCATAGTGCGGCTCGACTTCCGACCGCATTATTCCCGACACTTCGCGCATGGCAGTCCGCGCCCAACGCCCGTTGATTCGTCCGCTTGTTCAGCGGTTGCACGCCTATGTCCCCGGCGAGCAGCCGAAGATTCGCGGGCTCATAAAGCTCAACACCAACGAGAATCCCTACCCACCCTCGCCCAAAGTTCTCGCGGCGTTGAAGGCGGCAGTGGACGGACGGCTCCGACTTTACCCGAACCCGACGGCCGCCGCGCTGCGCGAGCGACTCGCAAAACTTCACCGATGCGCGCCGGAGAACATCATCGTCGGCAACGGCTCGGATGAACTGCTCGCGCTGGCGACGAGGACGTTCGTCGAGCCGAAGGACGGCTTCCTCATCTCCAAGCTCGTGGATGGACGCGGTCGCTCCGTGGACTTGGTGAAAGCCACAGTCCAGTATTTCAACCCCAGCTACTCGCTCTACCCCGTTCTCGCCAACATCGCAGGGGTGCAATGCAACGCCGTTCCGCTGAACGCCGACTTCACTCTGCCCGCGCTCGGCTCGCTGTCCAAGAAGGGCTGGGACTTCAAGGCCGCGCTCTCGCTCATCACCACTCCCAACGCGCCGAGCGGTCGCGGCTACTGCACCGCCGAGCTGGACGCGCTTTGCGCCAAGTCGCGCGGTGTCGTGGTGCTCGATGAGGCTTACGTGGACTTCGCCCGCGAGAACGCGATGGCACTCGCGCTCAAGCACCCGCACGTGCTCGTCTCGCGCACCTTCTCGAAGGCTTACTCGCTCTGCTTTCAGCGTGTCGGCTACTTCGTCGGACACGCGGACCTCATCGCCGCGCTGGACAAGGTGCGCGACAGTTACAACGTCAACGGCCTCGGCCAAGTCGCCGCGCTGGCGACGCTCGCCGACCTGCCGCACTACCGTCGCAACTTCCGCCGCATCATCGCCACGCGCGAGCTGGTCACGGCAGAATTGACCGGCCTCGGCTGGGCAGTGCTGCCGAGCCAGACGAACTTCCTGCTCGCGAAGCCCACGCGTTTCCCCGCTGAGGAATGGCTTGCGAGACTGCGTGCGAAGAAGCTGCTCGTGCGCTGGTTCAAGTATCCCGAGGTGCGCGATTACCTGCGCATCACCATCGGCTCCGAGGCGGAGATGGAGAGCTTCGTGCGGACGGTGCGGGTGATTCAGTCAGCGAAGTGACGAGTGCCGGTCGACGCGCGATTTCCCGTTGCGCCCCGAGCAGAACGTTCCCAAAGTCTGGACCATGAAAATCGGTCTCCTTCCATCTCTCTGCCTCGCCCTGAGCATCGCAGCTTTCATCAGCCTCGTCCGCGCGCAGGATGAGAAGCCCGTAAACACCGTCGCCGTCGAAGTCCCGGCCGCCGTGAAGACGGCGCTCCAACGCGAGGCGGAAGGCGGTCGCCTCGTCGAGCTGGGGCGGGTCAATGAGGATGGCCGGCAGCAATACGAGGCCACCGTCAGCCACGAGGGCTTGGAATACCACGTCCGGGTGAACTTGCAGGGAGTCGTCGTGCGCGTGGAGCTGAAGGACTACAACGCCGCTGAGGATCAGAGCCTCAACCAGCTCCCGGCTACGGTGCGTGAGTCCTTCAAGAAACTGGCGCGAGGTGGGAAGGTGGAGAATTCGCGCCGGCAGCGCCTTTCCTATTCCTTCGAGACACGCATCGACGGCAAGCGCTACGCCATCACGACGGACGAGCTGGGACGCTTGCTGAAGAAGGAACTGCAGCAGGACGACAACGAGAACAAGTAGGCCCCGGCTACTTCTTCTTGAAGTAGAGCTCCTCCGCGTTCCACGAGACGCGGTAGTAGCTCAGGACGGACGGGCGGAGGTTGGCGATCTCGTTGCGGACGGCCACGTAGCTGATGGGCGAGACGGTGTAGATGAGCGGCACCTGGCTGCTCATGATCTGCTGCACCTCGTCGAAGAGCGCCTTGCGCTTCGCGAAGTCCAGCGTCTTGTGCTGCTCGTCCATGAGCTTGTCCATGCGCGCCTCCCAGTCGGTCACCGGGGACTTCTGCTTCGGAAACCACTCGTGCGTGTAACCGTCGGACTTGAGCACGTTCATCGAGGAGGATGGATCCGTGCTGCCGCCGCCGAGGCTGAGGAGGACGCACTCGTATTCGTAGGTGTCGTTGATGCGGGTGATGAGCGTGTTGAACTCGATGGGCTGGTAATTGACCTTGATGCCGAGCTTCTTGAGGTCGGCCTGGATGAAGATGGCGATCTTGTCGCGGGTGTTGTTGCCGGTGTTGGTGTTGAAGGTGAACTCAATCTCGTTGCCTTGCGCGTCTTCCAGGATGCCGTTGCCGTTGCGGTCCTGAATGCCGATCTCCTTGAGCAGGGCGCGGGCGCGGGCGGGGTCGAAGGCGTATTCGGACAGGCCGCTGGCGAGCCACTTTTTATTGGCGGCGGTGATGTAGCCGAAGTTGGCCTGCGCGCGCCCGGCATAGACGGACTTCACGATGCTGGGCCGGTCCACGGCGTGAGCCATGGCCTGCCGGAATTTCTGCTGCCGGAACCACGCCAGCTTCTTGGGGTCCACAATGGGCTTGCCCGTCTTCGCGTTGAGGTTGGTGTTCAGGTTGAACCAAAAGAATCCGCGCTCCAGCCCGATGCCCAGCTCCTTCACTTGGAAACGGCCCGTCTTCGCGGCCTCCGACTTGAAGCGCTCGACCTCGTCGGGCCGGAGGAACTCATAGAGATCGTTCTCCCCCTTGAGGAAGCGCAACGACATCGCGTTCATGTCAGGCACGACCTGATACATGAGGTAGTCAACGTAAGGCAGCCGCGTGCCGGCCTTGTCCACGACGAAGTAATTCGGATTGCGCTCCAGCAGGGTGAACTCCCCAGCCTTGTATTGCTTGAGCTTGAAGGGGCCGCTGCCCACGAGGCCTTCCGGCGGCGTGTCCACGCCGTAGGCCGAGACAAATTTCTTCTCAGCGAGTTTCCCGGCGAGGATGTGCTTGGGCAGGATCGGGATGCTGCCGACGTTTTCCTCGAACGGCGCGCAGGGCTCGGGCGTGACGACCTGCACGGTGAGGTCGTCCAGCTTGGTGACCACGAAGGGCTTGCCATCCACCTTGAGCAGGTCAATGGCCGGGTTCGGCACGTCGGGGTCATAGATAACTTTGAAGGTGAAGACGACGTCGTCGGCCGTGAGCGGCTTGCCATCGCTCCAGACCAACCCCGCGCGCAGCGTGAAGGTCCATGTTTTCTGATCAGCGGCCACAGACCACTTGTGGGCGAGGCCGGGCAACATCTTTTGCGAAGGCAAATCAAGCGTGAGCAGCGACGCGAAGATGAAACGGTAAATATCCTCGGAGGTGCCCTCGTTGGAGGCGATGGGGTTGAAGGTCTTCGGGTCGCCGAAGGTGGAGAGGACGAGACGTCCACCGCGAATGCCCGGCGCGCAGTCGTTGACGAGCGGTGGCACGGGCAGCGCG
>CAMBZO010000078.1 GCA_945872195.1 Akkermansia muciniphila
TCGCCTTCCTCGGCATCGAAGGCTTGCGGCGTGGTGCCGGCCGCCTTTTGCAGGGCGTTGTGGATCTCCAGTTCGTAACTGGGCTTGCCTTGCTTGGCGATGAAGTCCACGCACTGGTTGATTTCCTCGTCGGTGATGAGCACGCCCTGCGCGCGGGTGAGCTTCGCGGAGCCGGGCGGCAGGTAGAGCATGTCGCCCTTGCCGAGCAGCTTGTCCGCGCCCATCGCGTCGAGAATCGTCCGCGAGTCCACCTTGCTGGCGACTTGGAAGGCGATGCGCGCGGGGATGTTCGCCTTGATGACGCCGGTGATGACATCCACGGAAGGCCGCTGCGTCGCGACGATGCAGTGGATGCCCGCCGCCCGCGCCATCTGCGTGATGCGCGCGATGCACATCTCCACGTCGGCGGGCGCGACGAGCATGAGGTCCGCCAGTTCGTCAATGATGCAGACGATGTAACTGAGCTTCTCGGGGATGATGATGTCCTCATCGCGCGGCACGACAATCTGCTCGTCAATCTGCACGGCGAAACCATCCGCGCCGGCCTCGACCTTCTCCTTCGTCACGGACAAGGGCAGCTCTAGTTCCACCGGCGGCAAGGGCTTGTCCTTGGGGCGGTCGTTGAAGGACTTGATGTTGCGCACGCCGACGCGCGCGAAGATTTGGTAGCGCTTCTCCATCTCGTTCACCACCCAGCGCAGCGCAAGGATGACCTTCTTCGGGTCCGTGACGACGGGGACGACGAGGTGGGGCAGGGCGTTGTATTGCTGCAACTCGACGACCTTGGGGTCAATCATCACGAAGCGGAGCTGGTCGGGGGAGAACTTGTAGAGCAGCGACGCGACGATGGAGTTGATGCAGACGGATTTACCGGAGCCGGTGCTGCCGGCGATGAGGATATGCGGCATCTCCGCGAGGTCGGAGATGACGGGTGTGCCGTAGACGTCCTTGCCGAGCGCGAGCGGGATGCGGGCCTTGGAGTTCTTCCATTCGTCGGACTCGAGGAGGTCGCGCATGATGACCTTGGTCTTCACGCGGTTGGGGACTTCGATGCCGACGGAGGATTTGCCAGGGACGGGGGCAAGGATGTTGATGCGCTCGGCCTTGAGCGCGGCGGCGATGTTGTTGTTGAGCGCGGCGATTTTCTCCAGCTTCACGCCGGGCGCGGGATGCAGCTCGTAACGCGTGATGGTCGGGCCTTTGGTGATGTCGCCCAGCGCCACCTCGATGTCGAACTGCGCGAGGGTGTTCTTCATCAACTGCGCGTTGGCCATCAGCTCCTCCTTGGTCTCCGTGGGCTTCAGCGTCATGTCCGCATGCTGGAGGAAGTCGAGCGGCGGGAGCTGGTAGTTGCCGATGAGCGGCACGCTCGCCACGGTCATCGGCTTGTTTTTCTTGGGCTGCGGGCGCGGGCGCAGTCGCGGGCCCGATCCGCTGTTGTCGGTGATAGTGGGTGGGGGCTGGGCTGGGACAGGCTCGGCAACGGCGGCGGCCAGAGCATCGGCAACGTGAACGAGCGGTTCACCTTCGGCGATTGGCTCGGGCGCCGGCTGTTTCTCAGTCTTGGCAGGTTTCTCCGGCTCGGATTTCTTCGTGAGTGCGCTCGTCTTGCCGAGAATGTCGGATGTCGTAGCGGCGGCGACTTCTTCGGCTTTGATGATGATGGCGTCCTCGCGCCGGGGTGTGGTTTTGCCAGCTTCGCCGGGGCTCCAGTCCTCAGCGGGATCCTCGGCTTTTTCCTTGCGCTTGGCTTTGGCGGCGAGGTCAGCGGGGCGTGCCTGCGGGATGCTCAGGTCGCGGATGAGCGGTTCGGGCAGGGGTTGCCCATCCGCGCCGAGATCAGGGCCTGACTTGGCCGTGGCCGCCAACGGTTCGGCCTTGCCTAGCTTGGCCTTGTTGGCCTTCTCGACTTCACCTTGTAGACGCTTGGCTTCCTTCTCCAACTCCTTCGCGCGCAGCGCCAACACAAGTTCCTCGGCGGTCATGTCGTCGGTGCTCACGGCGGAGTTGTCGCCGCGCACGAAGAGGCCGCGCGCCCAGTCGAGGAGCGTGAAGTTGGTGAGGTAGTGCAGGCCGATGGCGTAGAGTGTGAGGTATACGAGCGTTGCCCCGACCGTGCCGAGGAAGTGCTTGAACAGATATTGGTTCAGCCACATCCCGAACCAGCCGCCTGCGGAGCCGGAGTTGATGGCGCTGACGATGCGCTCGAACGCGGCGCGCGGCAGGAGGTCGAACAAACCGACGAGGCAGAGCAACAGCACGACGCACCAGGGCCAGCGGCGGCGCAGGTGTTGGGCAGGCTCCCAGAACGGAACCGCGCCCAGCAGCACCAGCAAGGGCGGCAGCAGATACGCCGCCGCGCCGAAGGCGACGAAGGTCAGGAGAGCGAGCTTCGCGCCGACCCGTCCGACGAGATTGTGGATGTCCTGGTTCGGTTCGGCGGTGTTGAAGGCGACGTCGTTCTTGTCGAACGAGAACTGCGCCAGCAGCAGAAAAACGGCGGCGACCAGCAGCACGAGTCCGAGGATTCCACCTTCACCGCGCTCGGGCGGCGGCTCCTTTTCGTTCGCATTGTCTTTACGGGCCATGGGTGGAGACTAGAGAAGAGAGCCGGGAAAGGAAAAAGGAAAAACGTGGCGGAGCCGATCGGCCCGTCCTCTTGCTCGTAATAGTGCTCCTCCCTAACTGCGGTATCAGACGGGAGGATTATGAGCAGGTGTAGAACACTGTCGGCACATTGGACAGGCGGCGCTCGCTCCGCCTAATCTCGACGCCATGCGCATCGTCACCTCCACCGCCGCCATGCAACGCCTCGGCCTCCGCTGGCGGCGCGCTGGCACGCGTGTCGGCTTCGTGCCGACGATGGGCTATCTGCACGCTGGCCATCTCAGCCTCGTGCACCGCGCGCGCCGGCTCGTCGCCAAGCGCGGCATCGTCGTCGCGAGCATCTACGTGAACCCGACCCAGTTTGCGCCCACCGAGGACTTGTCCGCCTACCCGCGCGACTTGGACCGGGACACGCAGCTTTGTCGCAAGGCTGGGGTGGACGTGCTTTTCCTCCCCTCCGATGCCGAGATGTATGCGGGCCGCGACACCGGCGGCTACAGCACCTACGTCGTCGAGGAACAGCTCTCGCAAGGCATGGAAGGCGGCGCGCGCCCGACACACTTTCGCGGCGTCACGACGATCGTCGCCAAGCTCTTCAACCTCGTGCTGCCGGACGTGGCCGTGTTCGGCGCGAAGGACTGGCAGCAGGCGGCCGTCGTCCGCCGCATGACGTGTGATTTGAGCTTTCCGATCAAGGTCGTCGTCGCGCCCACGCGCCGCGAGCAGGACGGCCTGGCGATGAGTTCGCGGAACAAATACCTCTCCGCCGAGGAGCGAGCGCAGGCGACCATCCTTTGGCGTGCGCTGAAGCTGGCGAAGGAAGTTGTCATCAGCTCGCGGACTCCGAATTCCGCGGACGTTCTGAAGAAGGAACTCGCCGCGCTCATTGCCACGCAACCCGCGGCGCGACTCGATTATCTGGAGTTCTTCGACGGCGAGACACTGCAACCCGTCACCGCGGTCACACGCGGCGTGCACATGGCGCTGGCAGTGTTCATCGGGCGGACCCGGCTGATTGACAACGCGGTGCTGAAGTGAGCCGGTGCCGCCGGCACGGCCTACTGCATCCGCTTCTCGACCTTCTCCAGCTTCTTGACGCGGCCCTCGATTTCCTTGTCGAGCGCCCGCATCAGCTTCTCAGACTTCTCCGGGTTGTCGGCGAGCTGCGTCAGCTTGCGCTCGTGCTTGCTCATCACGTAGTCACGCACCTGCCCGGGTGTCAGTGTGCGCGGGTCGGGCTTGCCGTGCTGGAAGACCTGGCCCGGTGGCGGCGTGGTGGGCTGGAAGTCATCGGGCAGTTCCGCCAGCAGCCACTCCCCCTGATCTTCGCGGCGGAATTGCATCTTGAGCGGAAGGCAAAGCTCGTGGTCGCCAATCTTCAAAGTGACGCGGTCGTGCTCGATGGCAGTGACTGTGTAGCTGCCGAGCTTGTCGCCCGTCTCCGCCGCCTTGCGATACGTGGTGCTGGTGCCGTCGAAGAATGCCACCGCGCCACGCTCTGAACTCATCGTGCCAAGCAGCGCGAAGGCTTCAATCTTCGGGGGACGCGGCGGCTTCGGCGCGACCTCGACGGGTTGGGTCGAGCCTCTGCTCGTGTTGAAAACGTTCCGCTCCGTGATGACGGCGAAGGGCTTGAAGCCATCGTCAACCATCGCGGGCTTGCTCGGCGGCGGCTTGCCTGTCGCGCCTTTGTTCGCCGCCGCTGCCGGGAGCGCTGCCGACAGAAGCAGCATTGTCCAAACACGGACGAGTGAGATGGCGCAGCGGAATTTCACAGTTGGCGAATCAGCTTCAGCTTGTAACGGCTGCTGGACGGCTGCGGGAAACGAGAGGTTTCAACCAACTTCGGTCTTGCGCCACCCCGCACCCCGCCAATTGCATGGCAGCTCCACAAATGCTTACCCTTGCGCAATGAACCGTTGGCTGAACTGGGTGCTCACTGGGCTGCTGTCCTGCGCCGCGAGTGCGTCGGCGGCGGAGCAACCGGTAGCGGGCGCGGTGCGCGCGGTGGTCGGGAAGTTCTGCGTGGAGTGCCACGGTGCGGACGCTGCGAAGGGCGGGCTGAACTTGGAGAAGATTTTGCCCGAGGACGTCAGCCGGCATTCGGACGCATGGGAGAAGGTCGTTCGTAAGCTGAACGCGCGCCACATGCCGCCCATCGGCAAGCCGCGTCCCGACGAAAGGACTTACTCTGCCATCGTCTCGTCGCTCGAAACAACGCTCGACCGCGCGGCGGCGGCGAAGCCGAAACCTGGTCGCACGGACACCGTTCGGCGGCTCAACCGCACCGAGTATCAGAACACCATCCGCGACCTGCTCGCGCTGGACATTGACGCGGCGGCGCTGCTGCCGGCGGACGAGGCGAGCCACGGCTTCGACAACGTCACTGTGGGCACGCTCTCGCCGACGCTGCTGGACCGCTACATCACGGCGGCACAGAAAATTGCGCGGCTCGCGGTGGGCGGCGCGCAGCGCGCTCCCGGTGGCGACACGATCCGCATCAAGCCCGACATCACGCAGGAGGAGCGAGTCGAAGGCCTGCCGCTCGGCACGCGCGGCGGCGCGCTGATTCGCCACACGTTTCCGCAGGACGGCGAATACGAGTTCCAACTCCGCCTCACGCGCGACCGCAACGAGGAAGTCGAAGGGTTGAAGGAGCCGCACGAGTTCCTGCTGTTGATCGACCGCGAGCAGATGAGGAACGCCATCGTCCGGCCGCCCGGTGCCAAAGGCCACGACCTCGTGGACGCGCATCTCAAGTTCCGCCTGCCGGTCAAGGCCGGCCCGCACGACTTGGGCGTGACCTTTCTGAAAAACCCCGCGTCGCTGCGCGAGACCGCGCGCCAGCCCTACACCGCACAGTTTAACATGCACCGGCATCCGCGCAGTTCGCCGGCGGTTTATCAGGTGTCCATCACCGGCCCGTTCGGCGCGCACGGCCCCGGCGACACGCCGAGCCGCAGCCGCATCTTCATCGCGCAGCCCAAGTCGCCGGGCGAGGAGGAGACCTGCGCGAAGCAAATTCTCTCCACGCTGATGCGCCGCGCGTATCGGCGGCCGGTCAGCGACGCGGACCTCGCGCGACCGATGGAGTTCTTCCGCGACGGACGCAAGGAAGCGAACTTCGACGCGGGAATCGAAGCCGCCTTGAGCGCCGTGTTGGTGAGCCGGGAATTTCTTTTCCGCGTTGAGCAGGAGCCGAAGGGCCTTGCGGGCAAGTCGCCGTATCGCATCACCGATTTGGAACTAGCCTCACGCCTGTCGTTCTTCCTGTGGAGCAGCGTTCCTGACGATGAACTGCTCGACGTCGCCGCACGCGGTCAACTCAACCAGCCCGACGTGCTCGCGAAGCAAACGCGCCGCATGCTCGCCGACCCGCGCTCGCTCTCGCTCGTCAGCAACTTCGCCAGCCAGTGGCTGCACCTGCGCAACCTCGACTCCATCACACCCGACGGCCGGCTCTTCCCGGACTTCGACGACAACCTGCGCCAAGCGATGCGGCGCGAGACGGAGCTGCTGTTCGAGGAGGTCTTGCGCGACGACCGCAGCGTGCTGGACCTGCTGCGCACGGACCACACGTTCCTCAACGAGCGGCTCGCAAAGCACTACGGCATCCCGAACATCTACGGCCCGCGCTTCCGCCGCGTCGCGCTCGGCCCGGAGACGCCGCGCGGCGGGCTGCTGCGACACGCGAGCGTGCTCACGGTCACGTCCTACGCCACGCGCACGTCGCCGGTGATTCGTGGGAATTGGATTCTCGGCACCCTGTTGGGCACGGCACCGCCACCACCACCGCCGAACGTCCCCGCGCTGGAGAACAACGCCGTGTCCGCCAGCCTGCCCGTTCGCGAGCGCCTCGCCCAGCATCGCGCGAACGCGGCGTGCGCGAGTTGCCACGACTTGATGGACCCCGTCGGCTTCGCGCTGGAAAACTTCGACGCGCTCGGCCGTTGGCGAACGCTGGAGGAAGGCAAACCGGTGGACGCCTCGGGCGGCTTTCCCGATGGCGCAAAGTTCACCGGCGTCGCCGGGCTCGAACAGGCGCTCTTGAACCGCCCGGAACTTTTCGCCAGCACGCTCACGGAGAAGCTGCTCACCTTCGCGCTTGGTCGGGGCGTCGAGTCGTTCGATGCGCCGGCGGTGCGGCAGGTGGTGCGTGATGCAAAGGCTGACAACCACCGCTTCTCTGCTATCGTCCTTGGCATCGTCAAAAGCACACCCTTCACCATGAGGCAATCCCCATGAGCACCTTCACCACCCGCCGCTCCCTCCCACGTCGCACCTTCCTGCGCGGCATGGGTGCCACACTCGCGCTGCCACTGCTCGACGCGATGGTCCCCGCCGCCACCGCCGCCGCGAAAACGCTCGCCACGCCCGTGCGCCGGCTCGGCTACGTCTTCATGCCGATGGGCGCGGACATCACGCGCTGGACGCCGCCGGGCGGCGACAAGCTCGACGAGTTGTCACCCATCCTCAGCTCGCTCGCGCCGGTGAAGCAGCACGTCAGCGTCGTCTCGAACTTGGAAATCAAAAACGCGTATCCCGGAACGCACGCGACCTCGAACGCCTCCTTCCTGAGCTGCGCGAAGGCCAAGCACACGGAGAGCACGGATTATTTCCTCGGCACAACGGTGGACCAGCTCGCCGCGCAGCAGCTCGGGCGCGACACGCAACTGCCCTCCCTGGAGATGGCGATGGACATGATGCAGACCGTCGGCCAGTGCGACAACGGCTACGCCTGCGTTTATCAGAACAACCTCTCGTGGTCGTCGCCCACCACACCGTTGCCCGCCGAGGCGCACCCGCGGCTGGTGTTCGAGCAGCTCTTCGGCGAGGGCGGCACCAAGGCCGAGCGCAAGGCCGCGCTCCGCAAACGCGCGAGCCTGCTGGACTTCGTGAAGGACGACCTCGCCCGGCTCGAACGCGCGCTCGGTCCCGCCGACCGCGCGAAGGTGAGCCACTACCTCGAAACCGTCCGTGAGGTCGAACGCCGCATCCAGAAAGCCGAGGCCGGCGTCGCAGAGAATCCGCTGCGCGACCTCGACCGACCCATCGGCGTGCCCGCGAGCTACGCGGAGCACGCACGGCTGATGTTTGATTTGCAAGTGCTCGCGATGCAGGGCGACGTGACGCGCGTCATCACCTTCCAACTCGCGCGCGAGACCAGCAACCGCACCTACCCCGACACCGGCGTCTCCGACCCGCATCACCCGCTTTCGCACCACGGCAACGACCCCGAGAAAGTCGCGCGCATGGCGAAGATAAACCAGTTCCACGTCTCCCTCTTCGCGGAGTTCCTCGGCAAGCTCGCCGCGACGAAGGAGGGCAACGGCACGCTCCTCGACCACTCGCTCTATCTCTACGGCAGCGGCATGGGCAACCCGAACCAGCACGACCACATCAACCTGCCCATCATCGTCGCTGGCGGCGCGGGAGGCGTGATGAAGGGCGGTCGCCACATCCGCCACGCCAAGCCCACGCCGCTGGCGAACCTGCACCTCACGCTCCTCGACAAGGCCGGCGTCCGCCTCGACAAATTCGCTGACAGCGATGGGAAGATGAACGAGCTGTTTCAGCCGCTGGGGATTTAAGCAAATGGTCCCAATGAATCAGGAAATTGAGGCGAGGCGAAACGCACCTCACTTTATTCTCCAGCGGTTTCCATACGAAGAGCCTCACGTCCTGAATCTAGTCCTTTCAGCCGGAAATGGGAATCTCGCTGGCAAGTTGGAGTTCTACTGCAACACTTTGGATTTGGCTGACCTCGGAATGAAACTCAGCGAATTCCCAAAGGCACCGGGCGACTACTGCACTTACGAACGGGGTTCACGTCTGGCTGAGCACCGTTTTGCGTATCACCTGCGTTTGCATGCTTACACTTCGGATTCTGTTGGCCACTGCGGATTGCAAATTGCCATGTCCAACAATGGACGCGGGCCAGCCGAGGAATCCTGTTCCTTTTTCATCTCGGCTGAACCTGCGGCGCTAAACCGACTGGGGAGCCTCCTCACTACGTTCGGTGGATTGAATCACTCAGAACTGCACTGGTATGTGTCCGATGGCCACCTACTCTAAGACATCCAATCGCCCTCTCCGGTTGACGCTTGCGTTCAGCCTGATGGTGGACTTGCTTGGCGCGACTCTCGGCTTCGCGGCAAATTCTCCGCTCGCCGACGCCGCTGAGAAGGCCGACTGGCCGCGCGTCCATCAACTTCTGAACGCGAAAACTGCCGCGCAATCTTCCCAACCCGATGGCACCACGGCGCTGCACTGGGCTGCGTATCACAACGACGCGGCGACCACGAAACTCCTGCTCGCTGCTGGCGCCGATGTGAAGGCGACGAATCACTTCGGCGTCTCCCCGCTTGCGCTCGCATGCGTCAACGGCGACGAGGCCATCGTCACCGCGCTCCTCGCTGCGGGCGCGAACGCGAACGCTGCGTTGCCCGGCGGCGAGTCTGCGCTGCACACCGCCGCGCGCACCGGGCGCATCGGCCCGGTGAAGGCGCTGCTAGTTCGCGGAG
>CAMBZO010000079.1 GCA_945872195.1 Akkermansia muciniphila
CCGCCGAGCTGCGGGAGGACCAGCTTGCCGACCATCGGCTCGACCCAGAATAGCAGCGCGGCGCTCCAGAAAAGGGTGATGGCGAAGAGTGTGGTCACGCGGCGGACGCGCGGACTGTAGGCAGGCAGCGTGCGGCAGGCAAGGCGCGGGCGCGGCAGTTCCTCCTGCTTGTAATCCTGATCCTAATCCTGCTCCGCTGTGACGACCGGGACCGGAGTGCCAGCCGACTTCAAAAATGCGGCGCGTCTGCGTTCGGCCAGGTCCGCTGCGGAGTTGCCACCACGCGGGCTGTCCGGCGAAGCTCCCGGGGTTGAACGAGTTTTTCCAACGCCACGAAACCGGCGCTCGCCGGGCGCTCGCCGTCGTCGCAGGGCTGCTGCTGGCGGCGGCGTTTCCGAAGCTGGGCATCGCTGGGCTCGCGTGGGTCGCGCCGGGACTGCTGCTCTTCAGCGCGGCCGGGCAGCCGGCGAAGGTCGCGTTCCGGCTCGGTTGGCTCGGCGGATTCGCTTTTCACCTCGCAGCGTTGCATTGGCTGCTGTCCATCCCGGTGACGGGCTTTCCGATTCTGGGCTGGCTGGCGTTGAGCGCGTATGCGGCGGTGTATCCCGGGCTATGGGTGTGGCTGTGCTGGCGGCTCGCGCCCGTGCCGGCGGCTTCCAGCCGCCGGCCCGACGCAACCGACAGAGAAGAGGTGGCGACCTATGGGCAAAGCACGGCGTGGGCGTTGAAGTGCGCGGTGCTGTGGGTGGCGCTGGAAACCATTCTCGGTTGTGTGCTGACGGGATTTCCGTGGCTCGCGCTGGGCGTGTCGCAGCACAAGCTGGTGCCACTGATTCAAATCGCGTCGGTCGCGGGAGTTGCGGGCGTGTCGTTTTTGGTGGTGTGGTTCGCCGTGACGGGGGCTGGGGACATGGCAGGCCTGTTGCGTCAGCGCGGCGGTTTTTGGAAACGGAGATTGGCCTGTTTGCTACCCCTTTTCGTTGCAGTAGTCGCAGCCGCATGGGGATTGAGCCGGTTTGCTTTTTCCCTCCAGCGGATGACTCCCTACGGGCAACACAGCGTCACGCTCGCCCTCGTCCAGCCCAGCATCCCGCAGACGATGATTTGGAACCCGGCGGAGAAGACCAACCGCTTCGCCAAGCTGATGCAGCTCTCCGAACTCGCGCTCGCCACCAAGCCCGCCGTGCTGGTCTGGCCCGAGGCCGCGCTCCCGGAGCTGAACGATGAGAGCTTTCGCGCCATCACGAACCTCGTCGCCACGCACAAGGTCTGGATGGTCTTCGGCGCGGACGACTACGAGCTGAAACCCGGCGCGCTGCGCGACTCGAACCAGTCGTCGGACTACCAGTTCTTCAACTCCGCGTTCCTCCTCTCGCCGGAGGGCAAGGTTGTATCCAGCTACCGCAAGCGCCGCCTCGTCCTCTTTGGCGAATACATCCCGCTCGTGGACTGGCTGCCGTTCCTGAAGTGGTTCACACCGATTCAAAGCGGCTTCACGGCGGGCAAGGAGCCGGTGGCCTTCGCTCTCGGAGCATCGCGCCGCAAAGACGATCGTGCCGACCACTTGCAGTCGCCGACCCTTCGCGCCGGGATGCTGATTTGCTTCGAGGACGCGATGGCTGCGACCGCGCGGGACAGCGCGGCCGACGCGGACTTCCTGCTGAACCTCACCAACGACGGCTGGTTCGGCGAGGGTGTGCAACAGTTCCAACACGCGGCCCACAGCGTCCTCCGCGCGGTGGAGAACGGCCGGCCCGTCGTGCGCTGCACGAACAACGGCCTGACCTGTTGGATGGACGAGCACGGATTCATGCACGACCTCGGCGTGGGCGACACGACGGATGTGTATGGCACCGGCTTCCGCGTGGTGAAGCTGTCTGTCCCCGCGCCCGGCTCGCGACAGCCTACCTTCTACCAGCGGCACGGGGATTGGTTTGGCTGGGGTTGTGTCTTTGTCGCGCTGGGATTGGTGCTGCTTCAATTCCGGCAACGTCCGCCTCTTCCGTCGCAATCGTAAACTTGCTCTTACGCAAAATCCTCCAAGACTCGATTCTGGGGCTATTGAAGGTTGAATCCGCCGGAGCGCTTGCCTAGCCTGCACCACCAAGCAATGAAAACTCAATTCACACGCCGCCATGCCCTCGCGGCGATGGCTATTTCCACTGGCTCCATCCTCACCGCCTGCAAGAAGCCCGACGAGGCGAGCAAGGGCAGTGGCGGTGGAAAGGGTTCCGCAAGCGAGGTCATCAAGGTCGGTGAGTTCGCCTCGCTCACGGGCAAGGAGGCCACGTTCGGCCAGTCGTCGCACAAGGGCACGCTGCTCGCCATCGAGGAGCTCAACGCCGCCGGTGGCGTGCTGGGCCGGAAGTTCGACCTCATCACCGAGGACACGCAATCCAAGCAGGGCGAGTCGGCCAGCGTCGTGCGCAAGCTCATCTCGCGCGACAAGGTCATCGCGGTGCTGGGCGAAGTCGCGTCGGGCCGCTCGCTCGAAGCCGCGCCGATTTGCCAGAACGCCAAGGTGCCGATGATTTCGCCCAGCTCGACAAACCCGAAGGTCACCGAGGTCGGCGACTTCGTCTTCCGCGTCTGCTTCATCGACCCCTTCCAAGGCACGGTGATGGCGCTCTTCGCTAAGAACACGCTCAAGGCCAAAAACGTCGCCGTGCTCACGGACGCTGCCGCGCCCTACAGCGTCGGCCTGGCCACGTTCTTCAAGGAGAAGTTCGTCGCGGACGGCGGCAAGGTTTCCGTGGAACAGAAGTTCAGCAGCGGCGACAAGGACTTCAAAGCCCAGCTCACCGCCATCAAAGCCGCGAACCCCGATGCCATTTTCGCCCCGTGTTACTACACGGAGGCCGGCCTCATCACGCAGCAGGCGCGTCAGCTCGGCATCAACCTCCCCATCTTCGGCGGCGACGGCTGGGAAGCACCGGAGCTGCTGCAAATCGGCGGCAAGGCGATGGACGGCACGTTCTACTCCACGCACTACTCGCCCGAGGACAAGGCCGAGATGGTCCAGACCTTCGTGCAGAAGTTCAAAGCCCGCTGGAAGGGCGAAGTCCCCGACGCGATGGCCGCACTCGGCTACGACTCCGCGCTCGTCCTCGCCGACGCCATCAAGCGCGCCGGCGGCACCGATGGCCCGAAGCTCCGCGACGCCCTCGCGGCAACGAAGGACTTTGTCGGCATCACCGGCAAGACGACGCTCGACGCCAAGCGCAACGCGACGAAGCCGGCGGTCATCATCGAGGTGAAGGACGGGAAGTTTGTTTACAAGGAGACCGTGAATCCGTGAGGGGAGTTGATAGTTGGGGAGTTGATGGTTGATAGACCCCATCGAATCCGGGTGCGCTATGTTTAACTTTGAGAAACTCGATGTCTGGCAGCGGGCCAATGGGTTTGCCGACCTCGTTTACAAAGTGACCAAAACCTTTCCCGAAGATGAGCGGTTCGGTTTGACCAACCAGATGCGGCGTGCGGCGGTGTCCGTCTCTTCTAATATCGCGGAAGGCAGCGCCCGCTCCTCTCGGAACGACAACGCCCGGTTCCTCGAAATCGCCACCGGCTCCTTATTTGAAGTGGTCGCTCAAAGTTTTATCAGCCGCCGGCAGGGTTTCTTGACCGAGCCTGATTTCAAAACCATCTACGCCACCGCCGACGAATTGGGCCGCATGCTCAGTGGCCTCCGCCGCTCCCTTCGCGAGTCCGCGCGAACTGAGTGAACGGCCCGTCTATCAACCATCAACTCCCCAACTATCAACTCTTCTGACCGAGTTCCTCCAACAGCTCATCAATGGCCTCTCGCTCGGCGCGATCTACGCTCTCATCGCGCTGGGCTACACGATGGTTTATGGCGTGCTGCGCTTCATCAACTTCGCGCATAGCGACGTGTTCATGGTCGGGTCGTTCGCCGGCTTCTACATCGGGCGGGGGATGCCGAAGGAGTCCTTCGCGACAGGCTTCCTCGCACTCGCGGGCGCGATGGTTGTGTGCGCTTTGCTCGGCGTCACGATTGAGCGGTTGGCCTACCGCCCGCTGCGCAACCGCTCCAAGCTCACCGTCCTCATCACGGCCATTGGAGTCTCACTGCTGCTGGAGAATCTCGGCCAGTTCATCTTCGGCGCGGCGCCGAAGGCGTTTCCCACGCTCTTCCCCGTCCACACGTTTAACGTCGCCGGTCTCGTCATCGGCTCGAACCAAATCGTCGTGCTCGTCGTCGCGCTCGCGTTGCTGGGTGCGCTGCAATACATCGTGCTGCGGACCAAGGTCGGCACCGCCATGCGCGCCGTCTCCTTCAACCCGCAGGCCGCCTCACTCGTGGGCATCAACAACGACCGCATCATCTCCTTCACCTTCGCGCTCGGCTCCGCACTGGCGGCGGCGGGCGGCATCCTCTACTCGCTGAACTATCAGGCTATTGACCCGCTCATGGGCGTCCTGCCGGGGCTGAAGGCGTTCGTCGCGGCGGTGCTCGGCGGCATCGGCAACATCCCCGGCGCGGCGCTCGGCGGTCTGCTGATCGGGGTGATCGAGACCTTCGTCAACGGCAGCCGCTTCAGCACCTTCACGGACGCGATTGCCTTCGCCATCCTCATCGGCATCCTGCTCTTCCGCCCGGCGGGCTTGCTGGGCAAGCTGCAAGTGGAGAAAGTCTGAACCCATGGCGAACTGCGAACTGCGAATTGCGAATGAACCGGCCGGCCGCACCAAGCGCGTTCGTCGCACGCATTCACCATGCGAACTTCGCCATTCCCAATTTCCCCAGTGATTCCGCGCTCCCAAGTCGTCCTCCTCTCCGCCATCGCCATCGCCGGCTTGCTCGCCGCCTGCGCGTCGCGCATTGATGACTACTTCGCCCTCATCATCTCGAACATCGGCATCAACATCATCCTCGCCGTCAGCCTGAACCTCATCAACGGCTACACCGGGCAGTTCTCGCTCGGGCACGCGGGCTTCATGGCGGTGGGCGCTTACACGGCGGCAGCCATCACGATGTTCGCTGGGCCGAAGTTCGCGCCCGCTCTCACGCAGGGCGCAGGCATTCACGTGCTCTTCCCGCTTGCGCTCGTGGGCGGCGGACTCGCTGCGGCATTGGCCGGCATGCTCGTGGGTGCGCCGTCGCTCCGGCTCAAGGGCGATTACCTCGCCATCGTCACGCTCGGCTTCGGCGAAATCATCCGCGTCATTTTCCGCAACGTGGACTCGCTCGGCGGCGCGCTGGGGCTGAACGGCATTCCCGCCTACACGAATTTGTTCTGGGTCTATGCCTTCGCCGCGCTGACGGTCTATGTCGTCGTGAGCCTGGTGAACTCGACTTACGGGCGCGGCTTCCTCGCCGTGCACGACGACGAGATCGCCGCCGAGGCCATGGGCATCAACACCACGCACTACAAGATCACCGCGTTCGTCGTGGGCGCGTTCTTCGCCGGCGTGGCGGGTGGGCTGTATGGGCACTCCATCCTCACCATCGCGCCGACGGGCTTCGACTTCATGCGCTCCATCGAGATCGTGGTGATGGTCATCCTCGGCGGCATGGGCAACACCACCGGCGTCATCATCGCCGCCGTGCTGCTGACGCTACTGCCCGAGGGCCTGCGAATGCTCGCGGGCGCGCCCGTGTCCCTGCCCTTCTCCGCGCCGTTCAACAACCTCAAGTGGATCGCCGAAACGCGGATGATCATCTACTCGCTGCTGGTCATCGTGCTGATGCTGGCGCGGCCACAGGGGATGTTCTCGTGGACCAAGCGCACCGCGACGAAGCCGGGGAGCTAGCATAATCGATCACGGATAAGCCTCAGCTCCCTGCCTTGCTTGACGGCGGAAACCACAGGAGTGACCGATGCCCACCATCGGGCACGTGGCGGAATGGCAGACGCGCTGGACTTAGGATTCAGAATTCGCCGATTTCAAGGGGTTGCATTGCGTTTCAGTGAAGTGAATTTCCAAGGCCGTGTTTATTGGTCGGAGTGCGCGTGGCTGACCACGGCCCATTCGTCTGAACTGCGCGAGTCGCGAGCGCGGAGTCACCGAGGATGCTCGATGGGTAACGCCGAAGGTTCAATTGTCGAAGTGCTTCCAGCGGCCCTGACGCCGTGCTAAAACGTGCCATGCGCAGCTACCAAAACTTCATCGGCGGCGACTGGGTGTCCGCCCAGTCCGGCCAGACCTTTACCAACCTCAACCCCGCCGACACGCGCGAAGCCGTCGCGCAGTATCCGCAGGGCGGACGCGCTGATGCGCTCGCGGCCATCGCCGCCGCGCAAGCCGCCGCGCCCGGCTGGGCCGCGCAGACCTCTGTTGCGCGCGGGCGCATCCTGAGCAAAGCGTCGCAGCTCATCGAAGCGCGCAAGCCTGAGCTGGCCGAACTCCTCACCCGCGAAGAAGGCAAGACGCTCGCCGAGGCCACCGGCGAGGTGCAGCGCACGGCGGACATCTTCCGCTTCTTCGGCGGCCTCAGCTACGTGCTCGGCGGGCAGACCATCCCGCACGATTTGCCCAGCCAGTTGCTCTACACCCGCCGCGAGCCGCTCGGCGTCGTCGCGCTCATCACACCGTGGAATTTTCCCATCGCCATCCCCGCTTGGAAAATGGCCCCCGCCCTCGTCAGCGGCAACGCCGTCATCATCAAGCCCGCCTCGCAAGCCCCCGCGATGACCTGCGAGCTGGCAAAAATCCTCACTGAAGCCGGCCTGCCCAAGGGTGTGCTCAATGTCGTCGTCGGCAGCGGCCGCGAAGTGGGCGGCGAACTCGCCACCCACCCCGCCGTCGTCGCGCTGTCCTTCACCGGCTCGCTCTCCGTCGGCTCGCAAATCTACCAGCAGCTCGCGCCGCGCATGGCCCGCGCGCAGATGGAGATGGGCGGCAAGAACCCCACCATCGTCCTCGCCGACGCCGACCTCGACCTCGCCGCGCGCCTCGTGACCATCGCGGGCTTCGGCCTCACGGGCCAGGCTTGCACCGCGACCAGTCGCGTCATCGTCGAACGCAACGTGGCGGACGCGTTCGCCGCGAAGCTCGTGGAGAAGGCCAAGGCCATCGTCGTGGGCAACGGCTTGAAATCCGGCGTCACGATGGGCCCCGCCGTGAGCGAGGCGCAGCTCGAAGGCAACTTGAACTACATCGCGATCGCCCAACAGGAAGGCGCGACGCTCCTCTGCGGCGGCGCGCGCCTCACCGACGGCGACCTCGCGCACGGTTACTTCATGCAGCCCACCGTGCTCGGCAACGTCGCCCCCACCGCGCGCATCGCGTGCGAGGAAGTTTTCGGCCCCGTCGTTGGCATCATCCCCGTGGACAGCTTCGACGAGGCGCTCGCCGTGGCGAACAGCGTGGACGTGGGCCTCAGCGCCAGCCTCGTCACGCGCGACCTGAAGAAGGCGCTGCTCTACACCGAGCGCATCCAGGCCGGCGTGGTGAAGGTGAATCAAATCTCCACCGGCCTCGCGCTCCAAGCCCCCTTCGGCGGCGTGAAGAAGAGCAGCACCGACTCGTTCAAGGAGCAGGGCGCAGGCGCTGTCGAGTTCTACTCGAAGCTGAAGACGGTGTATCTGGACTACTCGGCGTGATTTTTAGCCACGGGTGAAACACGGATCGAACACGAAGTCCGTGTTTCTTCCGTGTTCAATCCGTGGCTAAAGAAACTTCTTCGCCAGCAAGGAACACCCGCTTCACCCGCAGCCGCTGGTTCAGCACGAGCACATCCGCGCGCTTGCCGGGCGCGAGGCTGCCCACCTCCTCGGCCACCCCCGCCCGATCCGCCGGAGTGAGACTCGCCATTCGGATAACTTCCGGCAACGACGCCGTGGTCGCGGACTTCATGTGCCGCACCATCGTGTCGAGGCCGACGACGGAACTGGCCAGCGCGCCGCCTTCCGGGACGAAGCCCACGCGCCCATCGCTCTCAATCCACTCGCCGTCCGACGCGCAGCCGAACCGATAGCGGCCCGGCGGCATGTCGAGCGCGCGGTTCGCATCCGTCACGAGACACAGGCGGCGCGGGCCGAGCTGGCGATATGCAAACTCCAGCAACTCCGGCGCGAGGTGGCAACCGTCCGCGATGACCTCCGTGCTCATCTCGGCATTGGCTAAAACGAATTGCTCCATGCTCGCCTGCATCGGCGTCCCGAACCGTTGGCGCAGCGACGCGACGGAACTCATCGCGCACCAGAAGTGGTCCACGTGCCGCATCCCGGCGCGGAAGGCGCGGGCCATCTCCGACCAAGTCGCGTTCGAGTGACCGCAGGTGACGAGACACCCGCGCCGCGTCGCCTCGCGATAAAACGCCTCCGCTCCCGGCAGCTCCGCGGCGCACGTCGCGATGCGGATGATGCCCGTGTCAAAGTGCCGCCGATACTCGCGTGCGTCCGGGTCGCGGCGACCCGCTTGTGAATGACAGCCCACCTTGTCCGGCGCGAAGTAAGGGCCGTAGAAGTGAACGCCCGCCACCCGCGCACCGTCCGCCGCCGTCCCGCCTCGTTGAAGCTCCACACACGCCGCGAGCATCGCCCCGAGTTGCTCGGGCGAGCCGGTTGTTGTCGTGGGAAAAATAGTCGTCGTCCCGTGCCGCGCATGTGCCCGGCAGGCGGTGCGCACCGCAGCCACGGTGCCGTCCATGAAGTCCGCGCCGTCGCCGCCATGCACATGGATGTCCACAAAGCCGGGCGCGATGTAGCCGCCTTTCGCGTCCACGAGTGTCGCGCCCTGCGGCAGCTTTCGAGTGCTCCCGACCTGCCGGATGCGCCCACCCTCGCAGACTACGACGGCGTCCGGCAGTAGCTTGTCCGGCAGCACGGCCGTGCCGTTGTGGAAGACGAGCGCGGGTGCGCGGGCGGTTCGTTTCATTGGGCGCGGAAAATTCAGCCACAGATGGGCACAGATGCCCACAGATAACTGAGCGGGGGTTCCTTCATCTGTGCAAATCTGTGTTTATCTGTGGCCAGCATTGGCTGAAAAGTCTTCGCAGCCGCGCCGCTTCCCGCTACACCTTGCGCATGGACACTCTGCTGAAACTGCTCCGCGACGATGCCTCCCTGAAGCACTCGCAGCTCGCCGCCAT
>CAMBZO010000080.1 GCA_945872195.1 Akkermansia muciniphila
GCGTCGCGCTGTTCGCAGCGGGCTGCCATGTCTTCGATCGCGGCACTCGGAAGCGGCACAACTCCAGCCTCGTGGATTACCTCTACCCGCGTGGCAATCACACTCAACCCACCAAGCCCTCGGTGCCCACGCTCACGCTACCGCTGAAGGTCGGCATCGCGTGGGTGCCGGAGTCCACGGGCAACAAGGACCAGTTTCGCCGGCAGGATTCGGTGCTGACGGAGGCGCGGCGGAAGGAACTGGCGGAGGCGGTCATCCCGCACTTCCAGAAATACCCGTTCATCAAGTCCATTGAGATTGTCCCGACGGCCTACCTGACGCCGGGCGGCGGGTTTGAAAACCTGGATCAACTGAAGGCGTTGCTGGGCGTGGACGTGGTTGCGCTGCTGTCCTTCGACCAGTTGCAGACCTCGGACAGCACGGAGCTGTCGGTGCTCTACTGGACCATCGTGGGCGCGTATTTTATCCCCGCCGAGGCGAACAAGACGCACACGATGGTGGACGCGGCGGTGTTCGACATCGCCAGCCGGCAGCTGCTCTTCCGCGCTCCGGGCATCAGCAAATCGCAGGGCATCGCCACGCCCGTCCGCACGGATGAACGGCTGCGAGCCAAGAGCGACCAGGGCTTCGTGGCGGCCTCGACCAACATGGTGGCGAACGTGCAGGTGGAACTCGCCACGTTCCAGCAGCGCATCAAAGAGAAACCGGAAACCGTCCGAATCGTGCGCACGGCTGGCTACACGGGCGGTGGTGCATTCGGCTGGGAACACGCGGGACTTCTGGGCGGCGTAGTGCTGCTGGGAATGCTGATGCAACGGCCGCGTGCGTGAGAACGGAACTCCAACCGCAATGCTGACTGTTTCTGAACCACTAACTGGCACTGACCTGCACTAATGGAAACTTGCTTCATCCCTGCTTCTGTTGAGGTCGCGGCCCGGCGGCCTTCGGTCATTCCCATTAGTGCAGGTCAGTGCCAGTTAGTGGTTCACCGGCGGCATGGGGTTCAACTGATCAATCACGAACTGCTGTCGCTCGCTGGGTTGGTCGGTCTCGCTGTGCTGGCGACTGTTCATCCGGCCTTTCATGCGTGGTGTGTGCTGGACCGCCATGCGCTGGCTGCTGGCGAAGTGTGGCGCTTGTGGACGGGGCATCTGACGCACTTCTCGGCGAGTCATCTGGTCGTGGATGTGTTGGTCTTCACGCTGCTGGCTGCCGCGCTGCGTCGTGCGGGTGAGAGCGCACTCGGACACGTGCTGTTTCTCGGTGGAGCTGCCTTGAGTGTGAGCCTGCTCGTCTGCGACAGCTCGCTCGCCCGATACGGCGGACTCTCGGGGCTGAACGCGTTGCTGGTGGGTCGGCTCGCGCTGCATTGGGTTCAGGCGGGGGGACGGCAGCGATTGTTCGCGCTGGCTCTACTCGCGGTCGCTGTTGGGAAGTTCACGCTCGATTCCATCGGGCTTGGGAGTCCGAGCGTGGAGTTTGATTCCGTCGCCGTAGTGCCGAGCCACTTGAGCCACTGGCTCGGTTTACTCTGGGGACTGGTGTTGCCCGTGAACGTTCAGGCGAAGAACACCTTCTCCGCCGTGCGGCGCAGCATCCAGTCGCGGTCAGTGGCGGAGAGGAAGTCGAGGCGGTCGCGGATGAGGGCGATGCTGTCGGGGTAGGTGTGGCCGGGGCGGAGTTGGAAGGGACAGTCGCTGGCCCACATGAGGCGTTGCGGGCCGAAGGTGTCGCGCAGGCGGCGGATCATCGGGCCGAAGTCGAGGTAGGGCGCGCGCTTCTGGCCGAACGCGTAGAAGGCCGAGGCTTTCACGTGGACGTGTGAGAACTTCGCAAGTGCGCAGAGCGCGGCGATGTCCGCTGCGAGGAACTCCCCACTCACGCCGATGCGTGCGAAGTGGTCAATCACAACGCGGGTGCGGGGGAACTTCGCGCACATCGCCGCGATGCCGGGGAGGGCGTTGGGGCCGATGAGCGGGCAGAGGGCGAGGCCGTCGTCGCCGGCGCACTTCCACATTTCAGTCATGCCGGGCGAGCCGAGCCAGGCGTCCACGGTTTGCGAGCCGGGGTTGATACGGAAGCCGCGCACGCCTTGCTTCGCCAGTTCGCGCATCGCGTCCTGCGGGCGCGCGGCGCTGCCGTCCACGATGCCCACGCCGGCGAAGACGCCGGGGAAGCGGCGCATGGCGTCGGTCATGTAGCGGTTGTCGAAGCGGTAGAAACTCATCTGGATGAGCACGGTGCGCGTGACGCCGTGCGGCCGGGACATGGCGAGGAATTCCTCGGCGGTGAAGCTGGGCGGTTGCATCGCGGACGGCTGGTAGCCCGTCGCGAGCGGAAAGGCCGCCGTGTCCGGCGTCCAGACGTGGACGTGAGCGTCGATGAAGCCTTGTTTCAAAGAAGCGTCAGGCGTCGCACAGCCGGTCAGCGCACCGGCTGTCAGCGACGTCGAGGCCGCGATGAATTCCCGGCGGGATTGGTTGAAGGGCTGTTCTGTCATGGCTGGTGGCGCGAACGCTAGGAGTTCGGTGCGATTCCTGTCAACGCACGCAGTCGGGCGCCGGGAATTCGCGTTGCCACCTATTCAGCTGCTCCCTAGGCTCGCCCGCGCATGAAACATCAGCTCGAGTTCGAGAAGCCCATCATCGAGTTGCAGCGCAAGCTCGACGAGCTGAAGAAGCACCCGGAGAAGCATTCCATCGGCATCAACCTCGACGAGGAGGTCCGGCAGATGGAGCTGAAGATGGAGGAGACGCGGCGGCAGATTTATCTGAACCTCACGCCTTGGCAGCGGGTCATGCTCGCGCGCCACCCCAAGCGGCCTTACACGCTCGATTACTTTCGCACGGTCTTCACGGACTTCTCCGAGTTGCACGGTGACCGGCTTTACTCCGACGACCGCGCGATGGTCGGGGGTTTCGCCAAGCTGGCGGGTCGGCCCGTCATGGTCATCGGCACGCAGAAGGGGCGCGACACGAAGGAAAACATCCTGCGCAACTTCGGCTCCGCGCACCCCGAGGGCTACCGCAAGGCGCTCCGGCTCATGCGCATGGCCGACAAGTTCGGCATGCCCATCATCACGCTGATCGACACGGCGGGCGCGTATCCCGGCATCGGCGCGGAGGAACGGCACATCGCGGAGGCCATCGCAGTGAACCTGCGCGAGATGACCCTGCTGGAAGTGCCCATCATCGCCGCCGTCATCGGCGAAGGCGGCTCCGGGGGCGCGCTGGGCATCGGCGTGGCGGACCGGGTTTTGATTTTGGAGAACGCGTATTACTCGGTCATCAGCCCGGAAGGTTGCGCGGCGATTCTGTGGAAGGATCGCGCCGCCGCACCGAAGGCCGCCGAGGCGCTGAAGATCACGGCGACGGACTTGCTCGAACTCGGCCTCGTGGACGAAATCGTTCCCGAGCCTATGGGTGGCGCTCACAACGATCCCGCGGCGACCGCCGCGACCCTCCAGAAGCGCTTGCTCAAAAACCTCGCGCAACTGGACGCGCTCTCGGTGAGCGAGCGGTTGCGGCAGCGCTACGGGAAGTTCCGGAACTTCGGCCACTTCAACGAGACGCCCGCCGCGCTGGGTGGAACGACGCTGGAAGCACAACCGGCGTGAGGAACTGCGGCCACGCGCTGTCGGGCGCGAGTCGATTTGGACACCAAACTTCCCCGGAGCGACGCTTGACTCCCCCCTTTCCTCCGCTAACCTCCGCGTTCCGCTTGAGGCGGGACCGTGCGGTGAGCCGCACGCGAGACGTTGTAGAAAGAAGCTTTAGCCTATGAAACGCCAGTATCAGCCCTCAAAAATCCGCCGCCAGCGCCAGCATGGCTTCCGTGCACGCATGGCCACCCGGGGCGGTCGCAAGGTTCTCGCCAACCGCCGCAGGACCGGTCGCAAAAAGCTCACCCCGGTGTGATCCCATGTCCGCCAGCCCGTCCACGCGGCTGACGCTCGGGGGCACCCAGCGCCTCAAACAGACACGCGACTTCACGCGCCTCAAGACCCAAGGGCGCCGGCTCGCGCGTGGTTGTGTGCTGATGAACTGGGCGGAACTCGCCAGCACAGGGCACTCCCGACTCGGCATCGTCGCGGCTAAACGCATCGGCAACGCCGTCGTCCGCAGCCGGGCCAAGCGCCTCCTGCGTCAGGCTTTCCGGCTCCACCAGCACGACCTGCGCGTGCCTTCGGAAATCGTCCTCGTGGCCCGCGACTCGATTGCCGGCAAGGCGTTCGCGGATGTCGAGCGTGACTATCTCGCCGCACTCCGCGTCGCGGGATTGCTCAAAACTTAAACCGCTGCCGCACTGCTGGCTGCCCCGTGAATCTCGCCCAACACCTTTTGCTCTTCGCGCTCCGGCTTTACCGCTGGTTTGTCTCGCCCGCGCTGACGCTGCTCTTCGGCGCGGCATGCCGATTCGAGCCGACGTGCTCGGGGTATGCGATGGAGGCGGTTCGCCGACACGGTGCGTTGCAAGGCGGTTGGCTTGCGGTGAAACGGGTTGCCCGCTGCCAACCGTGGGGCGGTTGCGGGTGTGACCCGGTGCCGGGGCAAAAGGAACGCGTCGCTGAGATCGGATGCTCCGGAGTTTCCCACACGCGCCACGCGCCACGCGCCACGCCCGCTTCACTCGCCGCTCACTAGCTTTCTTTCATGGACCGCAAATCTGTTGTCATCCTGCTCGTTTCGTTCCTGCTCATCATCGGCTGGTTCGAGCTGGTCAAAGTGCTGTATCCGCCCCCGCCGCCCCGCGCGTTGGCGAATGGGACGAATGCGGTCGCCGGGGCGAGCAATCAGGCTGGCGCTCCAGTGGGCAGCCCCAACTTGTCCTCGCCGACGCTCACCGCTCCCGCTCCCGGCTCCACGCAGTGGACTGCACCGAAGGCCGAGGAGCAGTTGCTCATCCTCGACACGGCGGACGTGCGCTACACCTTCACGTCGCACGGCGGCGGCTTGAAGCTCGCGGAGCTGAAGCATTTCCCGAAGATCGTCGGCAACCGCAAGGTCACCGATCCGTCGCGCGTCGTGACCTTGAACACGAAGGCGCCCGTCGCCGCGATGACGCTGCTGGGCGGCGAGGCGATTCAGGGCGACGGCCTCTTCACGCTCGCAAAATCGGAGAAGGGCGTGCGCGCCGAGAAACTTCTCCCCACCGGCCTGCGCATCGTGAAGCAGTTCACGCCCGGCACGAACTACCTGATGCAAGTCAGCGTGTGGTTGGAGAACACGGGGGGCCAGGCCATCTCTCTGCCAGCGCAGGAATGGGTTTTCGCCACAGCCACGCCCATCAACCCCTTGGACAAGGGGCCGTTGATGAAGGTGAGCTGGTTCGAGAACGGCAGCAGCAGCTCCGTCGCCGAGTCGTATTTCGAGAACGCCACGCTGGGCTGCTTCCCCGGCACGCCGCGCAAGGAACACGAGGTGGTGGGCAAGTTCGCGTGGGCTGCGGCGCAGAACCAGTTCTTCACCATCGTCGCCGTGCCGAAACAGCCCCCCGAGAAACTAGTCACGCACCGCATTGCATTGCCCACGCATGACCCAGCGGACGTGCCCGAGGGCGACAAGGCGTTCCCCAGCCCGTTCGGCTTCCAGAGCGCGTTCGTCTATCCGGGCCAGGCGCTCCAACCCGGCGGGACGAACGCGGTCCATCGCGAGTTCGCGCTCTACGTCGGGCCGAAGGAATACCAGACGCTCGCGCGGCTTGGGAAGCAGATGAACAACGAGCTGGACCTCATCATGGACTACGGCGGCTTCTTCGGCTTCTTCGCCAAGGCGCTGCTGCTCTCGATGAACGGCCTGCACTCGTTCGGTCTGAACTACGCGTGGTGCATCATCGCCATCACCGTCATCATCAAGCTCCTGTTCTGGCCGCTCACCGCCATCTCCACGCGCTCGATGAAGCGCATGTCCGAGCTGCAGCCGCAGATGAAGGCCATCCAGGAAAAATACAAAGAGGATCCCTCCAAGGGCCAGCAGAAGACCATGGAGTTCATGCGCGAGCAGAAGGTTAACCCGATGGCTGGCTGCCTTCCGATGGTCGTGCAATTCCCCGTCTTCATCGGCTTCTACACCATGCTCCAAAGCTGCATGGAACTGCGCGGCGAGTCCTTCCTGTGGGCGCACGACCTCTCGCAGGAGGACACCGTCACCTACCTGTTCGGCTTCCCCGTCAACCCGCTGCCCATCATCATGGCCGTTACGATGTTCTGGCAGGCGCGGCTCACCCCGCCCTCGCCCGGCATGGACCCGATGCAGCAGAAGATCATGAAGTATATGCCCATGATGTTCGTGGCCATCCTCTACCGCTTCAGCGCCGCACTCACCCTCTACTGGACCGTGCAAAACCTGCTGACCATCCTGCAAACCAAGCTCACGAAGCTGAACGACGAGAAAAAAGCCGCCGCCGGCAGCAACGCCATCCCCATCAAAGTAGTCGCCGACAAGCCCAAGAAAAAATAGCCCCACTTTTGTCTTTTACCTTTTACCCTTTTCCTTCCCCATCCCTCCATGCCCACTGAACCCAAAGCCATCCTCGCCGAACTCCTCACCCACCTCGGCTTCACTGCCACCATCGAGGAGCGACCCCTCGACGACGGCGGTCTCTTCCTCGACGTGAAGACCGAGGAGGCCAGCCGCCTCATCGGCCGCGCCGGCCAGACGCTCGGCGACCTCCAATACCTCGCCAACCGCATCGTCTTCAACCTGAACCCCGACGCACCGCGCATCACCGTGGACGTGGGCGGCTACCGCGCTCAAGCCAGCGAAGCGCTCATCAAGAAGGCCAAGGAAGCCGCCGACAAAGTCCGCAAGTGGGGCGACATCGTCGAGCTGGAGCCGATGAGTGCCTATGACCGCCGCATCGTCCACCAAGCCCTCCGCGAGGATCCGGACATCGAGACACAAAGCGTGGAAGTCGAGGGGACCGACAAGAAGGCGATGCTCCTGCGGCCGAAGCGGAAGGAGTAGGGAATGCAATGACCCTCCCCCGCACCTTCGACCTGCCCGACGAAGTCTCCGACTGGGACGACAAGAACTACTTCACCTTCCTGCAAGACCACCAGTTCGGCTATCAAGCCCTTCTCGATGAACTGAAGGCTCGCGGTCAGGAGCATTCGGCGGAATACCAGCACTGGCTCGACCAGTTCAAAGCCGTGGAGCACTACCTCGCCCGCGACTTCAATCGTCGCTACCATCAGGGTTAGCGTCGGCTCACTCCTCGCCCACGCCGCGCTTCGTCAGCCACCAGATGCCGGCGGTCACCGCGACACCCACGACCGACATCACCAGCGCCGTCTCGCAGAAGTAGGTCGAGCCAATCATCACCAGTCCGCCAATCAGCGGCACCGATTTGTCCTGCTTCTTCCCGTAAATGAAGAAGCCGCTGCCCACCGCGCCCCACACGACCGAGGCCCAGAGCGTGTCCATGTTCACCGCCGGCCTCCGAGCTCGCGCCAGCGGGGGCAGTCCACACAGTGGTCGTTCACCATCCCGACCGCCTGCATCAGCGCGTAGCAAATCGTCGGGCCAACGAACTTAAACCCGCGCTTGAGCAGCGCCTTGCTCATCGCGTCGGACTCGGGCGACTTCGCGGGAACTTCCAGCATCGTCTGCCGCCGGTTCTGCAACGGCTGCCCGCCGACGAACTGCCACAGAAACGTGTCGAAGCTGCCGAACTCCTGTTGCACCGCCAGAAACGCCTGCGCGTTCGCAAGGGTCGCAGCAACCTTCAGCCGGTTGCGCACGATGCCAGGATTTGCCAGCAACTCCGCCACCTTGCGCGCGTCGTAGCGGGCAATTTTCCGCGCATCCCACTGGTCGAACGCCGCACGGTAGCCCTCGCGTTTTTTGAGAATTGTCTCCCAGCTCAGGCCCGCCTGCGCGCCTTCGAGGATGAGGAACTCGAAGAGCACGCGGTCGTCATGCACGGCCATGCCCCACTCGCGGTCGTGGTAGGGGATGGCCAGCGCCGACTTCGCCCAAGTGCAGCGGCTCATGCTACGGCTTGGCCGGTTTGGCCAGCTTTTCGATGGCCGCAATCACGTCCTTTGCCGATGCGTCGAACAGGTCGAACTCAACCTCGCCGAGCTTCTTGCCGTCAGACCCGAGCAGGATCAATGTCGGGTAGCCGTCTACCTTGAACTCCTTGGACAACGCCTCGTTGGCGGCCTTGAGCGCGGCGGGCTGCTTCTTTTTCAGCGGGAAATCCACCTCCACGAGGATGAGGCGCTGCTTGGCGAACGCTGCGAATTCCTTGGCAGGGAAAACCTCCTTGTGCAGCCGGATGCAGCTGGAGCAAAAGTCCGAACCGGTGAAGTCCAGCAGCACCAGCTTGCCCTCGGCCTTGGCCTGCTGCTTGGCTTTGGGCAGGTCGGTGAGCCAGGTCGAGTCGGCGGCGATGACGGTTTGAAACAGGACCAACGTGGCGGCGAGGCTGAGGAGTCGTTTGCGCATAGGTGACGCAACTGTAGTCGGGAGTCGGTGAGGGTGCAAACCCGTCTTCTGGCGTGCGGCGACTCCCGCTCGCCGGTCCTGTCTGCCGTTGCAATTCCTCGCCGGAAAAGAAAAACGCGGGAGGCTGTTGCCAGCCTCCCGCGCGCGAAATCTCAGTTCGGATTAGTAACGGTCGCCGCCGCCGCGCTCACGGCGCTCGCCGCCGCCGCCACCGCCACCACCACGGTAGCCGCCGCCACCACCGCCGCCGCCACCGCCACGGTAGCCGCCGCCACCACCACCACCGCCACCACGATAGCCGCCACCACCGCCGCCGCCGCCGGTCCGCTCTTCACGAGGGCGTGCGACGTTCACGGTGAGGTCACGTCCGCCGACGTTCTTGCCGGCCATGCCTTGGATGGCCTTCTCGGCATCTTCAGCGGAGGCCATGGTGACGAAGGCGAAGCCCCGGGACTTGCCGGTCTCGCGGTCCATCATAAGGTTGACTTCCATGACTGTGCCGAACGCGGCGAAGGCGTCCTGCAGGTCGTTTTCGGTTGTGGAGAACGCGAGGTTACCCACGAACAGTTTGTTGTTCATTGATGATTTGCACCTGTC
>CAMBZO010000081.1 GCA_945872195.1 Akkermansia muciniphila
GGCTTCGATGTCACGCCGCCGGAGCTCATCACCGGCATCATCACGCCGGAGGGCATCTTCAAGCCAGGCGAGCTGTGGAAGCATCGGCGCAAGCTAGGTGGGCCGAGGTAAGGGAGCGCGGACACCCAAGTCCGCAGCAAGCTTTTGGCAATCGGCACTGGCTGCGGACGTGGGCGTCCGCGCTCCTTCCGAGCACCCGACTCACACGCGCAGCTTGGGCTGCACGCCGAGCGTTCCGCGCAGACTGGCGAGGTGTTCGGGCGTTTGCGTGCGGCGGAGCTCGGCCCACGCCAAGTTGAGCCGCTCGCGGATGTTGAGCTGAGTGGTGACGCCACCCGTGTTCGCGCGGGCGAGGAAGGTTTCGAGATTCTTCACACGGCGCTGCCAACGCTTGACGTCGCCGGTTTGCTTCGCGGCCAGCCGTTCCGCATACCAGTCGCTGGCGAGCAGCGACTCGCGACTGAAGAGCGCGCGGATTTCAGGATGGCTCAGGTCGCAGCCTTCGTGCTGGCCGTCGCGCATGATGTGCAGCAGCGCGCGCAACGGCGGGCACGCGAGCTCCACCCCGCCGTCGGCGAAGTAGTGCTCCGCCACGCGTCGCGCGGTGGTCACGATATTGTCCACGCCGTCGGCGAAGGTGGCGGTGTCCTGCAACTCGGGCCGCAGCATCTCGTCGGTGAAGACACTGTGCGGGTAGTTGAAGACGCGCCCGAAGAAGTGGCGGACGAAGCGCCCGGTGACGCGCCAGCCCAGGCGGCTGGCGAGCACGCGCTGGCCGTTGAAGTCGAAGTCTTCACAGCGCTCCAGATAGCCCTCGCGCTTCATGAACTCCGGGGCGCGCTCCTCCGGGCTCATGCGGCACCACAGCTCCGGCACCAGCAGGCTGATGTCGTGGTCCACGCGCACCTTCGGGCCGACGTGACCGGCGCAGGTGATGAACACGTCGCTGCCGGTGAGGATGTAGCTCACCAGCGCGGCGTTGAGGTCAATGATGGGATGCAGCGCGTTGAACGGCCCCTTCGTGAGCGCGCCCTCGGAGCCGGCCCCGGTCGTGGACGGCGACTTGCCGGTCATGCTGGAGATGAACTCGATGAACAGCTCGGGCAGCTCAAGGTGGTGAATGGGGTTGAACACGCACAGGGGCCGCACGCCCGGCTCGGGCGGGTTGTTGCGGCGACCGGGCAACACGGCGTTCACCGGGCGGTGCAACGGCGCGCTGGTCGGCAGCTTGCGCAAGAGGCGCGTGGACATCTCGGCGAGGTGGACTTCGCGCGGGTGGACGAGGTCCTGGCGGTTCTGAAGGTAGCGCGGGTTCTTCGTCATCTGGCCGTCCACGAGGCGCGGCTGCGCGGAGTTGACGAAGAACTTCGGACGGCCCGCTTCGCGCGCGGCGGCGCGGATGAGGTCGGCCATCGGCGGCGTGAACTTCACGAAGTTGATGCTGTCCTCCAGCTCGCGCTGCGCGTCGGCGCGCGTGAGCGGCTGGTAGTTGGAAAAGAAGTTCCCCGGCTGCGCGAAGTCGTGCTCGGCCTGCTGGTCGTAGCCGCGATGAATGGCGTCGTCGGGCCGCTGGAACAGGCGGAACTCGCAGTTCTGGACGAACTTCAGCGAGCGGCCCGGAGCCGTGGCGAACGAAGCACGCGTGAGGAAGGCCGTTGCGCCCACGGCGGACTCCGCGCTCGCAGATGCTGGCGCGGGGTCGCCGACCGTCGCCGGCACCACCACGCTCGCGCTGATGTCGTCCTCCTGCTGGAGCTTCGTGGCGGGGTAGAAATCCTTGCGCAGGCTGAACACGCGCCACGCGCCGTCCGTATCGAAGCCCACGCGCAGATACGTCGTGGCCAGCTTGCGGTTGTCGCACTTGAGTTCGTTGCCGGGCACGCCGTTGACCACGTCCACGCTGAAGTGCTCGCGCCAGGTCTTGCCCCACTCCGGCTTGTGGAAGCGCTTCACCACGAAGACTAGCTCCTTCACATACTGCGGCATGCTTTCGAGCCACTCGTTGTAGTCGTCCGCGTAATCCTTCGGCGAGGGCGTGAGCAGCTTGATGACGGAGCCGAGCGAGCGCTCACGCGAGAGCAGCGGGCGCACGTCCTTGCCGTTGCGCTCCGGGTCCCGGAAGCGCGGCGAGTAGTCGCGCGCGAGCAGCTTGGCCACCTTGTCGAAGTCCTTCTTGAAGTCGGCGACGAAGACCGGTCCTTGCAGAATCGCGTCGGAGATCGACTTGGAAATTTCCGACTTTCCGCCGCCGGAGACAGTGCTTGGCTTGTGGCAGAAGGTGCCTTCGCCGCGCGTGCCCACGAGCCGCCAGATGCGGTTGGCGGGCTTCTCCATCTGGATGCGATAGCCGCTGGGTCGCACATAAGTGTGCCCGGCAAGGAGCTTGAGCCGTTGCGGCCCACGCGCGTCCGTCCACGTCACGGCCTGCGTGCGGAGGTCAAAGCTCGCTTCCTCCGGCACGTAGAGAATGTCGGCAAACTTCCGGTCCACCGCGTAGCCCTCGGGCTTGGGCTCCATCACGTCGGCGAAGAGCGCCGCCGCGTCCGCGAAGGAATGCCCGCGCTGTTGCACGTGGATGCCGCCGGCGAACTCCTCACCCAAGTCGTAGCTCGGGAAGACCAGCGCGCCGCCGGAATGCTCCTCTTCGCACAGGCCGAAGAGATTTGCGGCGAAGCTGATTTGCGTCTTCACCTCTTTCTTGCAGTAGCCGAAGTAGTTGTCCGCGATGAGCGTGACGATGACGCCGGACTCGTCGCGCGCGGTGAGCTTGAACGCGGAGCCGTCGTTGTAGAGTTCCCCTTCTTCGCGCCAGCACATGCCATCGCGACGCTGGCGCTCGGTGGCCTTGTCCCAGTGCGGCAGGCCGGCGTCCTGCTTTGTCACCGTGATGAGATGCGGCGCGAGGAGGACGCAGCCCGTGTGGCCGGTCCAATGCTCCACGTCCAGCGCCGCGTCGTTCACCGGCAGATACGGGTCGCCCGCGTTGCCGAAGATGCTTTCGACGAAGTCCAGGTTGCTCACTAGATTGCCCGGCACGAAGAAGCGAATCTCCATCGTCTTCTCCGCGCAGAAACCCGGCACGGCGGGGCACACGAGCGGTCGCAACAGCAGCGAGACGAAGCACTCCGCCGGCTCCGGCTGCGACGCGGTGAAGGGCAGGCGCAGCAGCGTTTGCGGTGGCTTCAGCGCGGCCGCGAGCAGCTTGGCGAAGGTGCGGACGGGAACAGCCTTCTTATCGTCAGGAATCGGCAGGCCGCCCTCGGCGATGTGGAAGACGCCGGCGGTGGTGCGCTTGTCCTTGGCCGGATTGTGCAGCACGCCCTGCCGCACGCGATACGAGCTGACGATGTCGGAGTGAAACTCGTCCCGGTCCGGCGGCAGCGACAGCGCGCGCGCGACGCCGTGGCGGTCCAGCACGAAGGTCTGGTGCGGCAGTCGCACGGCGACGCCCGTCTCGTGCAGATATTCGTCGAGGAACTGCTGGATGCGCCAGTCCACCGGCGCCTGGTAATCCGCCAGCAGCCGTTCCGTCTCGCGATGCCGCGCGAGCAGCGACTCAGTGAGGTCGCGGAACTCCGCCGCGTCCGCCGTGGCGTGGGTGGGGCAGCCCAGCGCGGCGAGCTTCAGGTTGATGTAGGTGACGAGCTTGGGGTCGGTCAGCGGCAAAGCGTGGCCTCCGAGTCCGATGGTTCGTTGTAAATCAACCTTCATGCGAGGCGGACTTTAGGGAAGCGGTGCGGCAGGGCAAATGACAATTTCCCTTGGCGAGCAGCAACTCAACTCATCGGCGGGACTCCGAACCCCGGGGCTACTGGGGCTTTTTCTTCTCCTGCTCAGTCTTGGACGGCGACGAGTTGTTCGAGGTCGGCGGTGCGACCGGAGCGAAGGACGGCGGCGGCGGGCTGACGATGACGGTGGGGCGCGTGGGGACCGGAGCGACGGGCTGCGGCTGAAAGGCCGGGCGTGGCGGCGGCGGCGAGTAAGCGGGCACGCTGGTCGTTGGCCGGGGCGGAGCGACTGGGGCGGTGTAAGTCGGCGGGGCCGTCGGCGCAGCGGTGGCCTGCGGCTTCTTGAACTCAGTTCGTAGCACCGGCTGATACGTGGCGACGGGTTGCGGGGCCGTCGGCGTCGTGGGCGTGCTGGTGACTGGCGGCGGCGGGGTGAGGTTCTGCGGTGTGCTGGTCACGGGCTGCGGCGACGTCAGCGGGCGGAAGAGCGAGTTGTTCACCGGGTTGGGGAGGAGCCCGGTGGGCTGGGGCTGCGAGCGCTCCTCCACGCGCTTGGCGATCGCGCTGCTCGGCGTGAGGCCAAAGATTTTCACGGCCGGCGCGGGCTTGGACGCCGCCGGTGGATTCGCCGGCGGCGCGGGCGGCGTGGTGGTGATGTTGTTGTTGATGACAATGGTGTTCTGGTTGCCGCGCGTGACGGGCGGCTCCGACGTGTAGCCGGTGAGCACGGGGACGCCGGTGCTCGTGGTGTCATAGACCGGGCGCCCTGCAATTTTCGCACCGGGCGTCGCACCGGCGGGAACCAACTCGGTGCGCGACTCGCCTTTGCTGTTGGTGAACGTCATCGGCTTCACGGGTGCGTTAGGGTTCAGCACGGGGCGGTAGATGACGAGGTCGTTGCCGGACTTCTCCAGCTTGTCGAGGCGCAGCAACGATTGCTCCTGCGGCGCGGCTTCGCGCACGGAGACTTTGCGAATCTCCGAGCGCGTGAGGACGGCGACACGGTCGGCCGCGACGCCGTTGTTCACGACCACGTTATTGTTGACCTGGATGTTGTTGATGACGGTGGTCTGGTGATAGACGTTTTGCACCACGGTCGGGGCGAGCGCGTAGTAGTGCGGGTTGCGGTCACAGAAGCGGTTGAAAGGCACGAAGGTGAAGTGGTGGCGCGGCAGGCCGAAGTCGAAGCTGACCGAGACGCGTGAGCCGCCGAAGTGAATCCCCTGCCCGGCCACAAAGACCGCGCTCGGCGGCAGCGGTGCCCAGCCGCAATACGAGTCGGACGAACGCCACACGACCCACGCCGGACCCCAGTGCGTGTCCGGCACCCAGAGCCAGCCGCTGCGCGGGTGTTGCACCCAGCGCCCGTAGTGGAACGGCGCCCAGCCCCACGCATAATCAGATTGCCAATACCAGCCGCTGTCCGTGTGCAGCCAGCGGCCCCGGTCTGCGTAAGGTCGCCACGCGGGCGTGGCAACGGCGACGCTGGGCTGCCAGCACCAGCCGAAGTCGGCGACTTGCATCCAGGTGCCGTAGGGCTGGAGCTGCTGGTAGAAGACGTTGACTTGCGGCGGGAGATTGGCAGGGGCGTGCTGCGCGACGACAGCCACTGGCGGAGCGGGCGCGGGGGCGATGACCGCAGGCGGCGCAGCGGGTTGCGGAGCAAGGGGAGCCGGAGCTGCGGGTTGTGCGGCGGGAGGATTCGCGTTGGCCGCGATGAGGGTCACGTTCGGCTGCGGGGCGGTGGCGACCGGTTGGGTTGCGCGCAACGCGACGGCTTGCTCGCGCACCCTGGCGGTCTGCTGAATCAGCGCGGTAATAATGCGCGGGGAGACGCCGATGTCCTTCAAGTAGATGAGGTCGTCAGCGCTGGGGCTGAGACCGTTCGTGGATTTTTCGACGTAGGCTTTCACCACCGTCTCGTCGAGGCCGGACAGGTGCAGGCGCGCGACTTCGGCAGCAGGCGCGGAGACATTCACGCCAGTGGGGTCGGGCCGGGAGATAATGAACGGCTCGCTCGCGGGCGGCGAGGCAGCGACCACCACCGGGACGGGTTGGGCGGCTTGGCGGGTTTGTTCTAGGCAGCCAGCGAGGAGCGCCGCGCTGGCGGCCAGGGTGAATGTGATGAGGTTGCGGGCGAGGGGAGTTTTCATTGGGAGAAAGCCGCGTCCTGCGCGAGGCCGGCGCGGCGACTGAAGTTCAAGTTTTTCGGACCGAGTCACAAGGGCTGACTGCCAGAAAGCGGTCAGCTGGCTAATGGACATAGTAAGTGTGCGTATTATTCGAGCCGGAGCGAAAGGCCCGACGCCGGGACGGCACAACCGCCCATTGGAGCAGGTTTCGGAGGCAGTCTGAAATCCACTGCCCGGCGTGGATGGTGGTGTCTCATCCCGTGGAAGCAGTGGCCGAAACGCCATGAACCGGACCTGCTTTTCCAGTAGTCCAGATCTGGCATGGCGGTGAAGCCGCTGTCAGAGTGACCCGTCAGCAATGAAAATGCTCCGGCCCCAACTCACCGCCAGCTTTGTTCTGCTCGCAATATTCGTTGCGGGTGGACGCACCTCCATCGCCGCTCCGCGCGAGTTCGCCATCACCGCCGCTGACCGTGCGCACTGGGCTTTCCAGCCGCTGAGGCGGCCGACGGTTCCCAAAATCGGTAATCGGCAATCGGTAATCGGCAATTTCATCGACTCCTTCCTACTCTCGAAACTCCACGCCGCTGGCTTGACCTTCGCTCCACCCGCCACGAAGGAAACGCAGTTGCGCCGCGTCTCGCTGGACCTTATCGGCCTGCCGCCATCGCTCGCTGAACTGGACGCGTTTCTCGCCGACACTTCACCCGACGCGTGGGCGAAGGTCGTGGACCGGTTGCTCGCATCGCCGCACTACGGCGAGCGCTGGGGCCGGCACTGGCTGGATCTCGCACGCTACGCGGACACGGAGGGCTTCGAGCACGACGTGACGCGTCCGAACGCCTGGCGTTACCGCGACTACGTGGTGCGTTCGCTCAACGCGGACAAGCCTTACGACCGCTTCGTGCGCGAGCAGATCGCCGGTGACGAACTCTGGCCCGCCGACCCCGACGCGCTCATCGCCACGGGTTTCAACCTCATCGGTCCGGACATGACGGACAGCTCGGACCAAATCCAGCGCCGCCTCAACACGCTCAACGACATCACGGACGCGACGGCGTCGGTCTTCCTCGGCCAGACCATGGGCTGCGCGCGGTGCCACGACCACAAGTTCGAGCCGATTGCGCAGCGCGATTACTTCGCGATGCAGGCGTTCTTCATGCCCACCGCCTTCCGTCGCGAGACACCGGTGCCGACGGGGGAAGAACGCGCGGCGCACGAGCGGACGCTGGCTGAGTATCAGGCCCAGCCCGCCGTGCGCGAACTCCTCGCTCTCGAAGCGCCGTATCGCGAGAAGCTGCGCTCCGCGAAGCTCGCGAAGCAGCCGCCAGAAGTCCGCGAGGCCCACACTACGCCGCCGGAGCAACGCACCGCTGCGCAGGCGAACCTCGCGTTCGAGTCCGCTGCTGCTGTCGCCGTGCCGGAGAAGGATTTGCAGGCGGCGTTGAGCAGCGCTGACCGAGAGCGCCGGAAGGAATTGGCGGACGCGGCGAAGAGGTTTTCCGCGCCTGCGCCCCTGCCCACCGCGCTGGCACTGGCGAGCAGCAACGGGGTTCCAGCCCGCGCGCACTTGCTCAATCGTGGTGACTACAATCAGCCGCGCGAGCTGGTGAGGGCGGGCTTTCCGCAAGTCCTGCCCGCCTTCAAGTCCAAGTCCGTTTCCGCCGCCAGCCCACGCGCGCAACTCGCCGAGTGGGTGGCCAGCCCGGAGAACCCGCTCACGGCGCGCATCATCGTGAATCGCGTCTGGCAGCACCATTTCGGTCGAGGACTCGTGGCGACGCCGAGCGAGTTCGGCACGCACGGCGCGAAGCCGTCGCACCCGGAGCTACTGGACTGGCTGGCGAGCGAGTTCGTCGCGGGCGGGTGGAGTTTGAAGCGGCTGCATCGGGTGATGGTGACGAGTGAGGCGTATCGCCAAGCGAGCACAGTTGAAGAGTTGACGGGTCAAAGGGTTGAAGAGGCTCGGGCAGGCGGCGCTGCCTCCCCTTCAACCCTTCAACCTTTCAACCCTTCAACCGTTGACCCCCAGAACCGGCTGCTCTGGCGCATGAACCGCCTCCGTCTCGAAGGCGAAATCATCCGCGACAGCTTACTGGCGGTGAGCGGGCGGTTGAACCCGAAGGTCGGCGGGCCGGGCGTCTTCCCGCCGATTCCGGCCGACGCGCTCAAAGGCTCGAAGGGTTGGAGCACCTCGGCGGATGCGCGCGAGCATGACCGACGCAGCCTCTACATCTTCGCCAAGCGCAACCTGCGTTTCCCGTTCCTCGAAGTCTTCGACGCGCCGGATAGCAACCTCACCTGCCCCGAGCGCGGCCGCAGCACCACCGCGCCACAGTCGCTGACGCTGCTGAACGCGGAGGAGGTGCTGAGCGCCAGCCGCGCCGTCATCGCCCGCTTGGAGCGCGAGGCGAAGGAGCCGCGCGACCGCGTGGCGCTCGCGTATCGGCTCATCCTCGGTCGGCAGCCCACAGAACGAGAGCAAACAGTCGCGGCCCAGTTCCTCGCGCAGTCGCCGCTGACCGAGTTCTGCCGCGCGCTGTTTAACCTGAACGAGTTCGTGTATGCCTACTGACATGACCGCTCCTTGCCCCGGGCCCAGCGCCCCGGTTTCGCGCCCGACTTCGCGCCGCCGGTTCCTTGAGCGCGCGGGCGGCGGCTTTGGCATGGCTGCGCTGGCGTCGTTGCTGAAGCAGGACTCGTTGCTCGGCAACGAAGTCCCGCATCTCTCATCACGCATCACGAACCCGCTCGCCCCGCAGGTCACCCACTTCGCGCCTCGGGCCAAACGCGTCATCTTTCTATTCATGTCGGGCGGGCCGAGCCATGTAGATTTGTTCGAGCCAAAGCCGGAGTTAGTGCGGTTGGCGGGGCAGCCGATTCCCGAGTCGTTCGGCAGCTTCAAGACGCGGCGCAACGTGGCGAAGAACAAGCTACTGCCGTCGCTGCGGCCTTATCGCGCGCACGGGCAGTGCGGCATGGAAATCTCCGACTGGCTCCCGCACATCGCGTCGTGCGCGGATGACATTTGCCTGCTGCGCGGCTGCCACGG
>CAMBZO010000082.1 GCA_945872195.1 Akkermansia muciniphila
CGTAGCCCACGCCGGGGAGCAGCAGTTTCACCAGCGCGCCGGCGCCGGGGATCGTCCGCGTGACGTGGACGGGGAGCTTCTCCGGCGGCGTTGGAAACTGTCCGAGCGACCGGCGCAGCGCGGCGATGCGAGGCGCGACGAACCGCTCCCAGTCCGCCAGCGACCGGAGTTGCGCCCACTCTGCGCGGTCGCGGGCGTTCACGGCGCGTTGGCGTGCGGCGAGGTGCAGGCGCAATTGCCGCGAGGTGTCGGGAGTCGTGGCGGTGCCCGCGGGGGCGGTCGCGCCGCGGGCGAAGTCGGACAGGGCAGGGGAGAGCCACGGCAGCGCACAGAGCGCGCCGGTGCCGCGCAGGAACGCGCGACGATTGGCGGGCAGCGGGATTTTCATGGGCGCAGTTTAGACCGGCGGCGGCGGGTGGAAACTGGGAACTGGGGAGGTGAGTGGGGGGGAAGCTCAAAGCTCAAAGTTCAAAGCTCAAGGGAAGATGCAAGTTCCAAGCTCGAGGCGGGGATGGGTTCGTCGTCCCCCGGGTTGTCCCCTTGGTTCCTTGGGATCTTGGCGCTTCCCTTGAGCTTTGAACTTTATTCTTGGAGCTTTTTCCCCGTGCGCTGGATGAACACATCCACCTGCTGGCCGACGTAGAGGGGGAAGTCGGGGCGCTCGAGTTCGAAGATGATCTGGAGCACGCGCGTGTCCACGCGCTCGGCGCTGTCGCCGGTGAGCGAGCGTTTCGGGATGACGAAGGGCTCGATGCGCACGAAGCGCAGCGGCAGCTTGCGCAGCGTGTCGCCCTTCAAGTAGGCGACGGCCGGCCGGCCCGCCTCGACGAGCGGGGCGTTCTGCTCGTCCACCTCGGCGCGCACTTGGAGTTTTTCGACCTCGCCGAGAATCATCAGCGGCTCCTGCGGCGTGGTGCCGGCGAATTCGCCCGCGCGGACGTTCACTTGAAGAATCATCCCATCGCGCGGCGCGCGGATGGTGAGCACGTCCAGCTCGGTCTGTGATTGCTGCAACTGCGCGTCCATCGCGGCGATGTCCGCTTCGCTCTTGGCGATGCGCGCATCCCAGTTCTGCGTGGCGAACTCGCGGCGCTTGCGCTCGTCCACGGAGATGACGTTGGCCTTGGCGAGCTGTGCGGCACGGGCGAGCTGGTCGGCGGCGTCGGCCTGCATCACACGGTCGGCTTTCAGCCCGGCGCGGAGCGCTTCAATCTGCGCGCGCAACGTGTTGAGTCGCGCGCGAGACTCGCGGTCGTCGAGCTGGATGATGGTATCGCCGGCCTTCACCTTGGAGCCAACTTCGACGGCGACCTTCTGAATCAAGGCGGGCTTGGGCGCGGCAATCTTCACGTTCTCGCGAGCCGCTTCGAGAATGCCGGTGGCCGCGACTGACGCGGCGAACGGCGAGCGCGCCGGCTCGACGGCGGGCGGCGGCGAGGGCGGCTTCTGCTGCATCTGGCGCACGAGTAGGAACACGCCGATGAAGCCGGCGATGGCGAGGTAGAATGTGACTTGGCGGAGGAGCAACATGGCTAGGCAGGGGAGAAACAGTTTTTCATTCGATCAAATCGTGGTTGCCACCCTGCCCATGCACGCGCTGCACGCGGCCGTCTTCCATCTCGGTGAGGCGGTCGGCGTATTTGAAGATGCGGTTGTCGTGGGTGACGACGATGACGCTGCGCTCGGGGTGGCGCGCGACGGCGCAGAGCAAATCCATGATGTGGCCGCCGGTGTCCTTATCGAGGGCGCTGGTCGGCTCGTCGCAGATGACGAGGCGCGGCTCATGCACGAGCGCGCGGGCGATGGCGACGCGTTGCTGCTGGCCGCCGGAGAGGTTCGTGGGGCGCTCGTGGCCGCGCCCGGGCAGGCCCATTTGGTCGAGCATCGCGGCGGCTTTCTGCTCGGCGACGCGCCGGGACACGCCGTTGATGAGGAGCGGCACGGAGACGTTCTCGATGCACGAGAGCGTGGGGATGAGGTTGAACTGCTGGAAGATGAAGCCGACGTGGCGCTTGCGGAACTCGGTGATGTGGCGCGGCTTCATCGCGTGCAGCGGCGAGCCGAAGACATCAATCTCGCCGCCATCGAAGTTCAGCGTGCCGGCGATGACCGAGAGAAGGGTGGTTTTTCCGCAGCCGCTGGGGCCGACAATCATCAGCAGTTCGCCTTGCCGCGCGTCGAAGTCCACGCCCTTGAGCGCGGGCACGGCGGCCTCGCCGGTGCCGAAGGTCTTCGTCACGGCGCGGACGTGGACGGCGAGTTGGGTTGAGGTTGAGGCGCTCATATCAGCCGCGGAACACAATGGCCGGCTCGACCTTCCACACTTTTACAATGCCCAGCAGCGCGCTGAACGCGCAGATGCCCATCACGATGGCGAAGGTCGCCGCCGGGAGTTGCCACGGGAGCATGAAGGGCGGATCGCCCCGCGCCAGCACCACCTGGCCAAAGAGAGTCACCAGCAGCACGCCGATGCCGTAGCCGAGGAAGCCGACGGTGAAGGACTGCACCAGAAGCATCCGCGCCAGCAGGCTGTTGCTCGCGCCCATCGCCTTCAGCGCGCCGAGGTGGCGGAGGTTCTCGTGGACGAACGCGTAGAAGGTCTGGCCGGAGATGGTCGTGCCCACGATGAATCCCAACACGATGATGGAAACGAACGCGACGGGGATGCCGGTGTTGCGGAAATACCACCGGATGGTGGACCAGAAAAGTTCATCCTCGGTGTAGGCCTTCATACCGGTCTCCAATTGGATTTGCTTCGCAGCGGCTTCGGCGGTCCAGCCGGGCGCGGGTTCGGCGAGCACGAGGGAGAGCATCTTGCGCTGCTTGGGCGCGAACTGGAGCGCCTGCGTGTAGGTCGAGTAGGCGTAGGGATAGCCGAAGAAATGCCGGTCCGCGCGGCAGATGCCCACGATGCGGGCCTCCTTGTCGTTCAGCTCGAAGGTGTCGCCCAGGCCCAGCGGCTTTGCGCGCCCGACGCTCAGGCGCTGGATGCCCAGCTCGTCGAGGATGATGGAGTTGGGCAGGCGCACGTCCTCGAGCTGGCCGCGCAGCATGATGGGCGGGCGGCCGACGAGCGTGGTGTTGTCGAGGCCGACGAGCATGATGGGCTTGAAGTTGCCGTCGGCGAGCTTGGCGGACTGGATGGTGACGTAGATGGGCATGGCCCACGCGACGCCGGTGACGGAGCGGACGCGGTTCACATCGGTGTCGCGAAGGGCCTTGAGTTCATTGGCCTGTTGGACGTTGCGGTCCACGACCCAAATCTTCGCCCTCATGTTGCTCAAGTGGCTGGTGGTCCACTTGAGCAGGCCGAAGAACACCGCGCTCTGCTGGGTCATCAGCATCGTGGCGAAGGTCAAGCCGCCGACGAGCATCGCGTATTTGGCGCGGTCGCCGAGGAGCATCTTGAGCGCGAGGTGATACATCAGCGTGCTGCGCGTAGCCGCCGAGGTGAGGAGGCGGATTTCTTGGAAGCAAGCGGACGCTGCGCCTCCTTACCTCGGCGGCTGCACGCCTTGATTGCAGCCAGCGAAAAGCTCGTGATGTGGTCGGCGAGCTTCTCGACTTGCTCAGTCGAAAACTTCTGCTCCGGAAACAGCCGGCTGACCACCGGTTGGCAGTGGTGGTAGAACAGGCACTGGCTCACCAGGCTGAACGAGCAGAGCCGCACCGTCTCGGGGTCGGCCTCGCCGCCGATCAATTCCCGCACAATCGCGCCCAGGTGCTGCGCCTGCGGGCGGATGCGCTCGACCACGATGGCGTCCAGCGCGCTGGTGGGATCAATCATCTCGCGGGAGATGAGCTTGCCGTGCCACGCGTCGCTGCTGTGGTCGAAGATGCGCAGGAGAAACGACCGCACAAACGCCCGCAGCCGCGCCGGGGCCGGCGCGCCGGGCTGCACCCCCATATCGAGGGGGAACTTCTGAAGCGCGCGCGCCTGATAGTAAGCCAGCACCTCGCGATAGAGCGCATCCTTGTCGCCGAAGTGGTAGTTGACCGCCGCGCCGTTTGCCCCCGCCCGGCGGCAGATCTCCCGCACGGTGGCGTTGTGGAAACCGACCTCGGCGAAGACCGCGCCGCCCGACTCGATGAGCGCCTGCCGGGTCTGCGCGGAGGAGGTATCAAGCTTTGGTTGAGTGGCGGCAGACATTTCAAACCCATATTTCAAACGCTCGTTTGAATTGGCAAGCCTGAAGTCCGCGCCCGCTGCACGCTTGAGTTGCTGCGACGATCTGTGACTTAATCCGCCCAACCGAAAGACACTCTATGCACCTGATGGGAATTGGCGACGAAGCGGGCGGCGGACTCGATTTTCAAATCAAGGCCGCGCAGGAACTCGGCTGGAAGTTCATCGAGATGCGCGGCGTGGAGGTGCCGGGCTTCGCGAAGGCGAACTTCCACGAGATTCCCGCCGCCGCGTTTGACCTCGCCGTTGCGAAGCTTCAGGCGAGCGGCATCGGCGTGTATTGCTTCGGCTCCACGATCATGAACTGGGCGAAGACCGTCGAGACGCCCTTCGACGTGACGTTGGGCGAGGTGCGCCGCGCGATCCCGCGCATGCAGCGGCTGGGCACGAAGTTCGTCCGCATCATGTCCTTCAAGCCCACGGACGCCGACGCCGTCACGCCGCCCGTGGTCTTCGAGCGCGTGCGCGAAGTCACGAAGATGTTCACCGACGCGGGCCTCACACCCGTCCACGAGAACTGCATGAACTACGGCGGCATGAGTTCCGCGCACGCGCTGGAGATGCTGGACAAGTGTCCCGGGCTCAAGTGGGTCTTTGACACGGCTAACCCCATCTTCAACGCCGACCGCCAGCTTCCGCAGCCGTGGCCGCGCCAGAACGCGTGGGAGTTTTGGACCACCGTCCGCGACCACGTCGCGCACATCCATGTGAAGGACGCGACGTGGAACCCGGCGAAGAACGACGCCGACTACAACTGGCCCGGTGAGGGCCAGAGTCAGGTCCGTCGCATCCTCGCCGACGCCTTTGCGCGCGGTTATGACGCCGGCATCAGCATCGAGCCGCACATGGTCGTGGTCTTCCACGATGCCCACACGAAGACGGCCAACGACGCAGATGTCTGCGTGAACTTCGTCGAGTATGGCCGCCGGCTGGAGAAGCTGATCGCTGACGTGAAGGGCTGAAGGCAGTCGCTGTCGGCTGCGGGAAAATCAGCCCACCAGCTCGCGGATGGGCGTGATGCCGGAGTCCACGAGGTATTGAGGGCGACCCGAGGTATCCGTCAGGGTCGCGGTGGCGGTGTCGATGCCGAGGCAGTGGTAGAGCGTGGCGAAGACTTCCTGGAACTTCACCGGCCGGTCTGCGACATCGGCCCCGATGCGGTCGGTCGAGCCGATGACTTGACCAGTCTTCATCCCACCACCAGCGACGAGGGCGAAGTTCGCGCGCGGCCAGTGGTCGCGGCTGTTCATGTTGTTGATCTTCGGTGTGCGACCGAACTCGCCCCACATCACCACGGCCACGTCGCGGTCTAGGCCGCGTTCCTTCAAGTCGGTGAGCAGTGCGGAGAGGCCTTGGTCGAGGAGCGGGAACTCCTCGCGGGAGCTGGGGAAGTTCATGCCGTCGCTGCCGTGCCAGTCCCACCGGCTGTAGTTCAGGGAGACCACACGCGCGCCGGCTTCCACGAGGCGGCGGGCGAGGAGGAAGTTGCGGATCATGCGCGGCGCGCCGTCGCGGAGGTAGCGGTCGTCGTTGAGGCCGTAGCGGGCGGCGACTTGCGGATGCTCTTTCGACAAATCCAGCGCAGCGGTGAGCTTGGAGTCGGAGAGGATGCCAAGGGCCTGCTGGTTGTAGCTGTCGAGGCCGTTCATCTGGCCGGTGGTGTCCGCGTCCTTGCGGAACTGGTCCACGGCGGAGCGCAGCCGCTCGCGGTCCTGCAGGCGGTCGAGGGTGATGCCTTGCAGCGTGAGGTTTTGGACGCGCGCGTTTGGGTCTTTCGCGACGAGCTGCATCGGCGAATGCGCATGGCCGAGGAAGCCGCCTTCGCCCGGCTCGCCCCAGGTGCGGTTGCCGGTCGGATACATCAACGAGGTGTGCGCGGGGGCACCCGGCTCGGAGCCGAGCGCCTTCGAGACACAAGCGCCGAAGCTCGGCCAGCCGCCGGCGGGCGCGGTGCGTTTCTCCTTCTGCGTGCGGCCGGTCATGCACTGGAAACAATCGTGCGCGCCGTCGGAATCAGCCAGCGAACGGATGAGGGCGAACTGGTCGGCCTGCTTGGCGAGGCGCGGGAACAACTCGCAAATCTCCATGCCGGGGACGTTGGTGCCGATGGGCCGGAACTCGCCGCGAATCTCGCGGGGTGCGTTGGGCTTGAGGTCGAACATGTCGATGTGCGACGGCCCGCCGGGCAGGTAGATGTTGATGACGGCCTTGTGGGACTTGCCCGTGCCGGCGAGCGCTTCGAGCTTGAGCAACTGCGCGAGGGACAAGCCGCCGGCAGCCATGCCACCGATCTTGAGGAATTCACGCCGCGCAAGCCCGTCGCAGTGGGCGTTGCCGGCGATGCGCTGGCCGAAGAGATTTAACATAGCGGTGTTTAAAAGTTGCCCTCCACTGACGCAGTGGAGCGGAGGGTTATTTCAGGGAACAATTTGGCAAGGAGCGATGCCCCAGACCGCGTTTGGCACTACCCAAAATGTGACTTGCGGGGGAAAGCGGATGAATTACAGTGCCCGGTGAATCCATGAGACCTACAAGCGCTGTTAGCATAAGACTTCTTCGAATCGTCATCCTCCTCTCGGTGCTGGGCGTCGCGGACGGCTGTCGGCGCGGCGCCAAGCCCGCACCAACTGAGAATGCTGCTGAGACCGCGATTGAATCCGGCGCGCCTCAGACGGTTCAGGTGGGCGGGTCCGCAGTCATTTTGGCACCTGCCCCACAGATCACCAACAACGTCGCCCCGCCGCCACGAGTGGATACCAAAACGGGCAAACTGATCCTGCAAGGCGACGCGCCAGTAGTGAGAAAAAAGACCGCAGCCGAATAACCCCATCCAGCCATGCACCCCTGCCACGCACCCAAACGCGGTTTTACCCTCATTGAACTACTCGTCGTCATTGCGATCATCGCGATCTTAGCGGGCATGCTTCTGCCGGCCTTGTCCAAGGCGAAGGCCAAGGGCCAGTCCGCCGGGTGCATCAGCAACATGAGGCAGGTAGCCACCGCGAACGCCATGTATGAGACCGACAACGACGGGCGGTTTCCCTACGCATTCCTGCGCCCGGTGGGCGGCGTTCAGATAACGTGGGACGACCTCTTGGCCAGCAACTTGGGGGTGAACCTCACGCAGGCTGAGATGAACAATCAGGTCATGCTAGCGGAGCGCGCTCCCAAAATGCTCAAGTGTCCAGCCGACAAGGTGGATAGAAACCCCGCGTTCGTGAATCCAATTTCCGCTGGCGGATTGGGAGGCGCCCCGCGCACCTACTCGATGAACGCGCACAACATGCTTTTCTGGCAGTTTGGCAATTCGCCGCCGCCTGTCGCCGCCCGGGACTGGCCACCCGGTCCTGGCAACCTCACCGGCCCGGGCTTGGGCTGGGACATCGGCGGGTTGGGCGGAAGCCCCGCCACCATCAACGCCCTCAATTGGGTTGGGCCGACGGGAACAATCAATATCCAACAGCAGGCGTCGTTTCGTATCACTTCATTCAACAACACAGCGAATTCAATGGTGTATGGGGAGAAGATCACCTCTGAAAACTTTGCCGGGCAGGGATATTCCTCGCTCCGCTCCGTCATCACGCGCCCCGACCTCCAGTTTGAGCCAATCATCAACGGCATTCCTGTTCTTGGCACCAGTTCCAACCTGCTCCACGGGGCATATGTGCTGACTTACTCTTTTGCGGACGGCCACGTTGCCCAAATCCAGCCCATCAAGACCCTCGGGACGGGAACCGATCTGGGTGCGCAGACGGGGATGTGGACCATCTCCACCATTGACGACTGACGAGCAGCGCTCACCGTGCGGTCAGCTTTGTCACGGGCGCGAGCGGGCTGATCCCACGGATGGGCGGCGGATAGCTACTCATTTGGCGATGGAACCCAGTGATAGGAAGGGTGTTGACTGCAGTTTCGCGAGGTAAAAGGTCGTCGGTTCATGGTTCCGCAGCCTTCGGAAGACCCAAACGGACGTTGGTTGGCCTTCCCCGAAGGGTCGGGAGAGGCAGACGGCCAGCCGTCCGACGTTCCTGAAGGCTGGGGAACCCAAACGGTCGTCCGCCCGGCGTTCCCGAAGGCTCGGGGGAGCCAAAATGCCAGCCGTTTGCCTTCCCCGAAGGCTCAAACTCCAACATCGTCGCGGGATAGTCCTCGGTCATGCCCAACCGCTGCAGATGGTGGGAGGTGGAGTCAATTGGCGAGCCCGGTCCTTTGAAATACCGTTGCCGCCGTTGCCCGCCGGTTCAGGTCTCGATATCGCGCACGTAGTCGCAACCCTCAGCCGGAGGGATGCAGGCGGCTCTAACCACAAAGGAATCGTTCAGGCTCAAGTTGCGCGTCCGGTGCCGACTCCTGCACGCGCCCGGGCCACCGGATTTTTTCCCAACGCGCAGGCTTCCGCCACTGGCATTTGCCGGGTAGCATTTGTCCGACATGAACACCGGCATCGCCGCCATCAACGAAGAAGTCCAGAAAGCCGCCACCTTCGTCCCCACGCTCTTCGCCGAGCTGAACAAGGTCGTCGTCGGTCAGAAATACCTCGTCGAGCGCCTCGCCATCGGCCTGCTCGCCAACGGCCACGTCCTGCTCGAAGGCGTGCCCGGCCTCGCCAAGACGCTCTCGGTGAAATCCCTCGCGTCCTGCCTCGCCGTGAAGTTTTCCCGGCTCCAGTTCACGCCGGACATGCTGCCCGCCGACGTCATCGGCACGC